>JBBRKB010000001.1:0-31071 GCA_038218385.1 Cytophagales bacterium
CCAGTTGGCAGTATGGCAATTCCTATAACTTTGGCCCTGCTGCCGAGGAGGGTTTGCAAAAAAGCCTGATTGAGGAGATAGGTATTTTCCCTGCAAGTACTTCCAAAATAGAAAACGCAATATCAACGGGCATCTATAACCTTAACGATTTTAATCGTGATGCCCGCGGACTTGTGGCCATAGAATATCTCATTTTCAATTTGAATGATGATAATGCAACAGTTGTAAATTCATTCCAGTCGCAAAACAGAAAAAAATATTTAATCGATCTGATCGCAAATATAAAATCACGAACAGACGCGGTAGCTTCTGCGTGGAATGGTGGTTACAAAAATGAATTCATTAATAATGATGGAACAGACGCGGGTTCAAGCACCTCTCACCTGTATAATGAATTTGTACGAAGCTATGAATTCATTAAAACTTTTAAGATCGGATTGCCACTTGGCAAACTCTCCGGACAAACACAGCCTGAGCCTACCAAGGTTGAAGCATACTACAGCGGCAAGTCAATAAAAATGTTTAAGACCCATTTCAAATCCATTGAAGACATTTGGTATGGACGCAAAACAGATGGCACTGATGGAATTGGATTCAAGGAATATCTGGAATCAGTTGAAGGCGGTTCCGCTTTGGTGGCAGCTACCGAGGCACAGCTTGCTTCCATTAATATTGCACTTAATGCCGTTTCAGAAACACCAAGGTTTTCTGATCAGCTTCTCACATCACCATTACCAATTGATGCACTCCATATTGAACTCCAAAAGAACACAAGATATTTTAAAAGTGATATGTCATCATTGCTAGGAATTGCCATTACATTCAGCAGCGGAGACGGAGATTAAATAAGCGCTGTGAACAAAATCGATTTTCATCTTAATAGATCTGTAGCTATTGAACCGTTGGTTACCTTTCGCATCGTCTTTGGTGCGATGATGGTATTCGGTACTGTTCGCTTCATGGCATTGGGATGGATCGATGATCATTACCTCAAGCCAATTTTTCATTTTAAATATTTCGGTTTTGAGTGGGTGGATGTTCTACCCGCGTTCTGGATGTATACTTTGCATTTCGTGATGATCGTGGCTGCGATAGGTGTAATGTTTGGTTTTTTCTACCGCCTTTGTGCCATTTTACTTTTCGTTATATTCACCTATACCGAACTGATTGATCTAACCTATTATCTCAATCATTATTATTTCGTCAGCATTGCCTGCGCCATAATGATCATCGTTCCGGCAAACCGTTATTTTTCTTTGGATGTATTACGAAAACCGGAGTTGGTTTCTAAAACGGTTCCTGCCTGGACAATCCTTCTGTTCAAATTCCAGCTGGTGATAGTGTATACCTATGCAGGTCTGGCGAAGATGAATTATGAGTGGCTAATTAACGCAATGCCATTAAAGATCTGGCTGCCCGCCAATGATAAATTACCGCTCATAGGTTGGATACTTGCATTGCCTTTCATGCCTTATGTGTTTAGCTGGATCGGAATGATGTATGATTCAACAATCATATTCTGGCTGTCAAATAAGAAAACAAGATTGTGGGCTTATGTGTTAGTCATACTTTTTCACATCCTTACGGGAATGATGTTTCAGATCGGAGTTTTTCCGCTGGTGATGATCGGCGCTACGCTTATTTTCTTTTCAGAAGAATGGCACAAAAGACTTATTACTTATTTGCGTTTGATTTTCCAGAAACTATTTGGCCGTGCAGACGAACCTGTGATGCAACACAGTATAGAATCATTTAACGCTGAGTCATTAAAGCTTTACACTCATCCGGCGATAAAATATGTGCTAGCCGTTTATATAGCTTTTCAAATTCTTTTCCCGTTACGCTATGTATTGTATCCCGGCAATCTGTTTTGGGGAGAGGAGGGTTACCGCTTTTCATGGAGGGTAATGTTAATGGAAAAGGCAGGCACCGCTACTTTTTATGTAAGAGATACGAATACCAACAGGGAAGGCATGGTAGTAAATAGTGAATTTTTAAACCCACATCAGGAAAAGCAAATGGCCATGCAACCTGATATGATCTTACAGTTCGCGCACTTTTTAAAGAACTTTTATAAAGAACATGGTGTGCATGATCCGGAGGTACGAGCCGCAGTGTATGTCACCTTAAATGCCAGGCCTAGTGAACTGCTCATTGATCCCAACGTCAATCTGGTAAGCTTACAAGATGATTGGAAACCTAAAGACTGGATTTTTCCCTATCAAGAATGAATGTACTTAAAACGATATTTATTTTTTTTCTCATGCTGCATTGCATTGTTGTTTTCAGTCAGCGCGCAATGATTAAAGGTGTTGTTAACGATGACAAAGGAATGCCAATTCCTATGGCTACGGTTGCCTTGAAGAATACTACCTATGTAACTGAAACTTCTGAAAAAGGTGAGTATGAGTTAAAAGGAATCCCGGAAGGAAATTATACCATCGTGGCTTTATCTTTAGATAGAGCATTGACCCAACAGGAAATAATTGTTGATGAGAATATTGTGATTATCAATTTTACATTGCGTGAAGCAAGTAAAGTTTTGGATGAAATTGTAGTGGAAGCTACTGAAGAGAAGACACTCGGAATTTCACGACTGAATGCAATTGATAATTTTGGTGTATATGAAGGAAAGAAAACCGAGGTTATAGTGCTTCGGGATATTACAGCAAACACCGCAACCAATAACGCGCGCCAGATATATTCAAAAATTACTGGCTTAAATATTTGGGGGAGTGATGGCGCAGGCATACAACTGGGAATAGGTGGAAGAGGACTGAGCCCAAACAGGACTTCTAATTTCAATACACGCCAAAATGGTTACGACATAAGCGCAGATGCTTTAGGCTATCCGGAAAGTTATTACACGCCTCCCGCTGAGGCGTTAGAAAAAATTGAGATCATTCGCGGAGCGGCTTCTTTGCAATATGGAACACAGTTTGGAGGTCTTCTAAATTTCAAATTAAAAAAGGGACCATCAACGAAGAAAGTTGAATTGACCTCAAGACAAACAATAGGTTCATGGGGATTTTATGGCACCTTCAATAGTCTGGGCGGTACGGTAGCAAAAGGAAAACTGAATTATTACACTTGTTATAATTATAAAACGGGTAACGGCTATCGCAAAAATTCTGAGTTTGATTATCACAATGCTTATGCCTCTGTCAATTATCAAATTACCCCTGATTTACTAGTGAATGTTGACGTTACAAAAATGTATTACCTGGCACATCAGCCGGGTGGTTTGACAGACCGGTTATTTGATCAGGATCCGAAACAATCTTTAAGAAACAGGAATTGGTTTAAAGTAGACTGGAATCTTTTCGCGGTCAATCTGACCTATAAGTTTTCTAGCGCAACGCAGATTAACATCCGTAATTTCGGATTAGTTGCCAGCCGTCAATCGCTTGGAAATCTTGAGCGGATTACTGTTGCTGATTTTGGCGAAGACCGCACACTGATCGGTGGTAAGTTTCAGAATTTCGGTCATGAAACAAGACTGGTGCATCGTTACAATCTTTTCAAAAAGCAACATGCATTTGTTGCTGGGTTCAGAATATACAGAGGCACTTCCTATGCAAAACAAGGGAACGGAAATAATGGAACTGGCCCTGACTTCTATTTTCTACATCCCGAAGATCTGGAAAATTCTGATTATAAATTTCCGAATGAAAACTATGCTGGTTTTATTGAAAATATTTTTCATCTCAGTAGGAAGCTTAGCATTACCCCGGGATTGAGGTTTGAAAGTATTAGAACTTATTCAACGGGCTATTACAAACAAGTAGTGTATGATCAGGCTGGCAATGTTGTGGTAAGTAATACCGTGCCCGAAGAGCAATCACGAAAAAGAAGTTTTTTATTTGGTGGCATAGGCGCTAGCTATAAGCACTCTGAAAACACAGAAATGTATGCTAACATTTCGCAGAATTATCGAGCCATAAATTTTACTGATCTGAGGATCGCGAATCCGAACTTTGTTGTCGATCCAAATATTCAGGATGAAAAAGGATACACAGCGGATTTGGGTATCAGGGGAAACATAAAGGATGTACTCAAGTATGAAGCGACTTTATTTTATCTGGCTTACAAGGGAAGGATTGGCCAAGTGTTGAGAACCGATACAATTTTATATAATGATTATCGTTTTCGTGGAAATATTTCTGATGCCCGAAATATAGGAATTGAGTCGTTTGGCGAATTAGTCATTAGTAAATTATTGAACCCATCCTATGAATGGACATGGTCGTTATTCGTTAATGCAGCAATTATTGATGCAAAATATGTTAATTCACAAGATGCTTCCATTAGAAACAAGAAAGTTGAAATGGTGCCTCCTTTGATGTTAAGAACAGGATCGACATTTCGATATAAAAGTTTTTCGTCAACTCTACAGTTCTCTCACATAGCAAAGCATTTTTCAGACGCCTCCAATGCGAAGCGGACCGCCACAGCGGTTGAAGGACTTATCCCTTCCTACAACGTAGTAGATCTTTCCTTACGTTATCAGTGGAAAATTCTCACCCTTGAAGCAAGTTGCAATAATCTGTTGAATGAAAAATATTTTACCAGACGCGCTGAAAGCTATCCGGGCCCGGGAATTATTCCTTCTGATGGAAGAGGCTTTTATGTAACACTTCAGTTAAAATTGTAAACTCACTGTCTTGCTTTCATCAAACCAAATACTCACGCACTTTCAACCTTATAAAATCCTGAACACCTTTCCATGTTTGCTTTTTTAAGCTAATAGGATCTTCACTTTCATCAGCATCGGCAAAGTATGTGATGGCCTGGGGTACCGTTACAAATAAATTTTGACTGCTGTACTTTTCTTTATGAAATTTTATAAAATCAGAAACCGGATAATGGTTTAACAATTCGGCTACATCCCAGAAGTCTTTCTTTCTTCCCCTACCCAAAATGGCCTGAACCTTCATGGCAACAATGTCTTCAGTTGAAAACATTCGGATTCCTTCCATGTTCTTCTCTTGTCTGATAAGCGGATGTGGATGTTTCACCAAATCAACTTTTACATCATCGAGAAAACAAAATATACCAAAATGTGGAGGCTTATCTTCCATGATGAATTTATCTCCAAATTCGCTCCTTAATGTATCCGTAATCATCTCATTCTTGAAGGGCTTATTCGAAAATAAATCCAGGTCAATTGATTTTCTGTGGCCATACAATAGGGACAACGCAGTGCCGCCAACTAAAGAAAATTCCTTTAGCTCTGGCATGGCCATAAGTTTTTCTAGTACGGAAAAAGTGTTGGGTTCGACTGTCTCAATGTGTAGCATCTGAAGTCTTTTAAAGGTCTGTCAATAACGGCACTTGCTAAATACATTCTGGTCTCGGGTAAAAATTTAGCATTCAGCAAAACTTCCCTTACTTTCTCATCACCGTAATACCTTCGGCAATTACGAATATCATCTACATCACCGCGTTCAAATACCCGTTCGATGACAAAGTTCGCCTTTGCATCGTAGTCAATATTTTCAAAGACCACATCCCAGAAAATACGTTTATGAAAAATTGGTTTTGGCTTATCTGACATACAACAAAGATACAGGAACCAATTTCGTTTTACCGCTAATCAACAAACAAATACGTTTCCCCTCTCCTTTTTTTTGGAGAGGGGCGCACACATTTTCAACTAGCAGACAAGTGGCCGGGGTGAGGCTTAAGACAAGCAACCCTCCTTTACAACTTTTGCCCGTGTATTTGTTATCTTGCATTTACCTAAACGTTTTAAAATATTCACATGAACTTTCAACTGACCGAAGAACAACTGGCAGTGCAGCAAGCAGCGAGGGATTTTGCCCAAGCTGAATTATTGCCCGGCGTAATTGAGCGTGACACTCATCAGAAATTTCCCAAAGAACAAATCAAAAAGATGGGAGAACTTGGTTTCATGGGGATGATGGTCGATCCGAAATATAATGGTGGCGGAATGGATACCATTTCGTATGTGCTGGCCATGGAAGAAATTTCCAAGATTGATGCCTCTGCATCGGTGTGTATGTCGGTTAATAATTCACTTGTCTGTTGGGGTCTGGAGAAACATGGCAGTGAAGAACAGAAAGAAAAATATTTAAAGCGCCTGGCCACCGGTGAAATCATCGGTGCGTTTTGTCTCTCTGAACCGGAGGCGGGCTCCGATGCCACTAGTCAACATACAACTGCTGAAGATAAAGGCGATTACTATTTATTGAACGGCACAAAAAACTGGATAACCAATGGCAACAGCGCAAGTGTATATTTGGTGATTGCACAAACAGACGCATCAAAAAAACATAAAGGCATAAATGCATTGATTGTAGAAAAGGAAATGCCGGGTTTTGTTGTTGGGAAGAAAGAAGACAAGATGGGCATTCGCGGGTCAGACACACACTCGTTAATGTTCACCGATGTAAAAGTTCCGAAGGCCAACCGCATAGGTGAAGACGGCTTCGGTTTTACGTTTGCCATGAACACATTAAATGGCGGCCGTATTGGTATTGCCTCACAAGCGTTGGGAATTTCTGCCGGTGCCTACGAGTTGGCCTTGAAATATGCGAAAGAAAGAAAAGCCTTCGGGAAAACTTTGTCGGAACATCAGGCGATACAATTCAAGCTTGCCGAGATGGCCACACAGATTGATGCTGCAAGACTTTTAGTCTGGCAAGCCGCTTCATTAAAAGATCAGAACAAAGACTTCGTAAAAGCAGCAGCGATGGCAAAATTATTTGCTTCTGAAATTGCCCAATCCGTAACAACGGAGGCGGTGCAAATTCACGGAGGCTATGGTTATGTAAAAGAGTACCATGTTGAACGACTCATGCGCGATGCTAAAATTACGCAGATCTATGAAGGCACTTCGGAGATCCAGCGGATGGTAATCTCTCGGGAAATAATCAGGTAACAATAAAAAATGACGAAGGCAAAATGACGCCTGCCTGCCGCAGGCAGGAATGACAAATTAATGGTAGCTCTATAATTCATTATGTAAACTTTGAAAGGTTGCTATTACTTCGAAACGTTTTGGTTCCACTCGTAAAGTTTCTCTGAAACTTCAATTAAAAACTCCGGTGTTTTCTCAAGGGCATTGCCAATCACGATCATATCAGCTCCCGCTTCAAGTGCGGCTATGGCTTTGCGTGAAGTGTTTAATCCTCCACCAACTATAAGGGGAACTTTCACTGCTTTACGAACAGCACTGATCATCTTCTGACTAATGGCCACATCTGCACCACTGCCAGCGTCCATGTAAATAGATTGCAAGCCTAGCATCTCACCAGCCATGGCGGTACAAGCAGCAAGCGAATACTTATCGTCTGGAATAGGAGTAGTGTTACTAATGTAAGCAACTGATGTGGTGCGACCCGAATTAATCAACATGTATCCCGTTGGGATAACTTCAAGTCGTGTATTTCTAATGATGGGTGCAGCGATTACATGTTGACCTATCAACAATTCAGGATTTCTTCCTGAGATCAAAGACAAGAACAATAACGCATCTGCACTGGAATCAATTTGAATGGAATTGCCAGGGAACAACACAACTGGTATAGAAACATTTTCCTTAATGTATTTGACAACCTCAGAAAGATTTGTGGTGGTCACCAAACTTCCGCCTACAAAAAAGAAGTCAACACAATTTTCGTTCGCCAAATTAATCAGCTGATGAAGCTTGGGGACATCATCAATCTTATCCGGATCAACCAATACGGCAATCGATTTTTTCCCCGCCTGTCTTCGCTGTTGTAAGGTTTCAAGAATGGTCATCCGTTCGCGTTTGCGTTGCTTGTTGTTCGAGGTACTCCATCAATTTTTCTTTTGCCAAACTTAAAAGAAATGTTGTTGCCTGGCTTATCACCATGGCACCAATACCCGCGAAGGCTTCTGAAAAAAGTGATACGTGTTGTTCATCAGACGGTTCTTCCGAAACATACGATGCTTTTGTATTTCTCTTTTTGTTCTTTCCTTTTGATTTCTTTCCAAGTTGCGTTACCAATAGATACGTTACCACTAACGCACCGCCAATGATGGCCGTGTTGGTTAAGATTTTCTCTGTTCTTTTTGAGAACAGCTCGACCTCATCCTCAAGGGCAGCCCGCTGAGCAGCTGATCGCTTGAGTAATTTTCCTTTCGGGTCTTCTGATTCCAGTAGTTCCATGCTACTTTGGTTTTGACTTCGTTAATTCTGTTAATTGTTTTTCTATATATGCCGTAATGTCTCCTTTAAAAAGGAATACCCCTAACCCTATCAGTACATATAAAAACGATACTATTAAAAAACCACTGACATCGCCAACCCAATGGCCTAAATAAAAGGCGAGGGCAAAGCTTGAAAGCATAAGCACAAAGAAAAGCATAAAGGCAAGTAACACCCCCACCACAGTTTTAGACAAAATTTTTGCTACGTCTTGCTTAACCTCCATCTTAAGAAGTTCAGCACGCGTCTCAATGTAACCCGTCAGGTTAGAGATCAATCCTTCGATCTTAAGAAATTTTACGATTAGGTCTTTAAACATTTGTTCTTAATCTAGTGGAATTTAAAACTTTTTTACACGGCATCATTATCTCACTAAGTTAGCATCTTCTGTTGTTCATTTGCTCATGTGCCACTGGAAAATATAACACGTTAACCAACAAACTTGTTTCAATCACTCAAATATGAAAAGGGATGTTAACTCTGGAGCTCTGCAATAGCCATCCACGCCATCAGGCCTGTGCTTATAGCCAACGCATCTTCATCAATATCAAAAGTGGGAGTGTGCACATAGGAGCTAATCCCTTTAGCATCGTTGCGCGTACCCAGTCGATAAAAGGAAGCTGGAATAATTTGTGAATAAAAAGCAAAATCTTCAGCACCTAACGTGATGTCGATGTCAACCACATTATCCTCACCCACATATTCAGTAGCGGCCTGCTTAATTCTTCTGGTGAGCTCAGGATTGTTTTCGAGATATGGATATCCCCTTGAAATTTCTACTTCACATCTACCTCCCATTCCTTCGGCAAGACTCTCTGCCATCTTTTTTATTTTATCCAATGCAGCATTTCGCCATTCTTCATTCATGGCACGAAATGTACCTGCAATGTTTACTTCATTGGGAATGATATTGGTAGCGCCATGTCCGATAATGTTTCCAAACGTAAGAACGGTGGGTTGCCTTGGATTGGCATTACGGCTTATGATCTGCTGAAGCGCAATGATAATGTGTGATGCAATAACGATGGGATCAATTGCTAAATCGGGAGCAGCACCATGTCCACCTTTACCAATTACTTTTAAATAAATTTCGTCAGCGCTTGCCATGTACATTCCTTCTCGAAAACCGATTTTTCCTGCTGGCAATAATGGAAACACATGTTGCCCAATGATGGACGCGGGGCGCGGATTTTCAAGCGCGCCATCGCGGATCATGTAGGAAGCACCTCCAGGATTTTTTTCTTCTCCAGGTTGAAATAAAAAACGAACGGTTCCTTCAAAATCATTTTTAATCGTTTGTAATATGTGCGCTGTACCAAGCAACGATGAGGTATGAACATCATGACCACACGCATGCATCACACCTTCATTTATAGATTTGTAAGAAACCTGGTTTGCCTCCACTATTGGCAATGCATCCATATCTGCACGTAAAGCAATTATTTTCTTATCCGGATTTTTACCCGTCACTTCGGCAATCAATCCGGTTGTTGCTATGCCCGTTGGCTCAATTCCGAATGAGCGAAGTTGCTCAGCTACGTATTTAACCGTGTTGAATTCTTTATAGGATAATTCAGGATTGGCGTGAAGATGTCTTCTCTGTTCTACCGTTTGGCTATGGTAGGTATGGGATAAAGATTTTATACGATCGAGAAGACTCATATGTACATGTAATTATTTATCACCTAAGAAATTCACCTCGTTTGAAATAAAAGATTTAATTGATTTCAATTTTATCAGGCACCAAGATGGCGCTTGGAAAGCGTTTTTTAATAGACTGAAAATCCTTTTGGGCATCCAATCGTGAATAATATTTGCCTGCCTTCACCCTGAAATTAGGTTGAGTGTATTGAACCTCTGATTCGATATCGGGTAAGGCAACAGTGAGATCCTTTCGTGTTGCCAACGCCGCCTCGCGGTCAAGACCTGAATAAATTTGAATGGTAAACCCATCAATGAACCGCGTGTTCAGATTGAATCTATCAATGCTATCCAAAATATTATTCAACGGCTTGTTGATGGTGTATTTTGGTTCAACATATTTTGCTTTGTGCGTATTGACATTCGTCTCCATCGGATTGGATTGCCTCGTTGGCATTTCAATAGCTGGCCTCAACACAGAAAGATCTTCAGAATATTTTGTACCCTGTGTAGAAGATGTTTTCTTCGGTGTAGCACAACCGGCTAGAAATAGTAGCAGGTAGATGGATGGGTGTCTATAAGTTCTCATATATCTCCATTGTGTATGTTGCAGCTGCTAGCTTCTAGCGGTGTGAGCATGGGCTTTGTGTGCGCTTATTCAATAATGATACACTTGTTGCTTCGAATGTCTTCTTCTACTTTTTTGAATTTTACATCCTTCAATACACGCCCATCGGTGTATTGCACCGTTACTTTATCATTTCGATTAGCCACTTTTTCAGATTTGACGGGCATCACCTTTTCTTGCGGTGGACGATCTTGTTGCTGCTGGCCGCCTCCATTTAGCAACGAACGCGATTCTTCTTTCTGCTCACTTAGCTTTACCCTCCGTTGTGACCGTGCTTCCTGAACCTGATCGGGAGCCTGAACCGGAATATCCGCCTTCATTAGGAAGGCAGTAGTATCCTCATTTACCTTGGCAATGAATCGTTTGAACAATTCAAACCCTTCAAACTTATAAATCAGCAAGGGGTCCTTTTGTTCATACACGGCGTTCTGCACGGACTGCTTTAGATCGTCCATCTCACGCAAATGTTCTTTCCATTGCTGATCAATGATGGCGAGGGTCAACATTTTTTCCATCGCCTTCACAAGCTCTGTGTTATTTGTATCCACACACTTCTGAAGGTTTGCAGCAACACCTATCTGCTTATTTCCATCTGTGAACGGAACCAAGATGTTCTCTACTGTTGCTCCACGTGTTTTATAAATTTCGGAAATAACAGGCATTGCTTTCTCGGCAATGTGTTTGTTCTTTTTGTGATAATGATCCAGCGCCTTGTGGTAAAGATCATCTGTAATAAAATTCTGATCTTTTGCTTCGAATTCATCTTTTGATAATTCATAATCAAGACCCAAAACACTCAACGCATTTAACCTGAGGCTTTCATAATCGTTCGATGCTTTTGCATTGGTAACGGTATCTTCACATGTATCATAAAGCATGGTGAGAATATCAAGTTCTAATCGTTCTCCAAACAACGCATTTCTTCTTCGCTTATAAATTACTTCACGCTGGGAGTTCATTACGTTATCATACTCCAGCAATCGCTTACGAATGCCGAAGTTATTCTCTTCAACTTTTTTCTGCGCGCGCTCAATTGAACTCGTCACCATACTGTGTTGAATCACTTCGCCTTCTTTCAAGCCAAGCTTATCCATGATGCGGGCAATGCGCTCAGGCATAAAGAGGCGCATCAAATTGTCTTCGAGCGAAACGTAAAATTGAGAAGTACCCGGATCACCCTGACGTCCGGAACGTCCGCGCAACTGTCTGTCTACACGGCGTGACTCGTGGCGCTCGGTACCAATGATAGCAAGGCCTCCGGCTGCTTTTGATTCTGGTGTCAGCTTGATATCCGTTCCACGACCCGCCATGTTTGTGGCAATGGTTACGGTACCCGATTGGCCCGCTTCAGCTACAATCTCGGCTTCGCGTTGATGTTGCTTTGCATTCAGTACGTTGTGTTTGATTTTTTTCATTTGCAACATGCGGCTGATCAACTCTGAAATTTCAACCGATGTGGTACCTACCAGAACAGGTCTTCCTTTTTCTGTAAGTTTCACGATCTCTTCAATGGCTGCATTGAATTTTTCACGCACCGTTTTGAAAACAAGGTCGTCCGTATCGTTCCTGGTGATGGGGCGATTGGTAGGAATCACAACAACATCCAATTTATAGATGTCCCACAATTCACCGGCTTCTGTTTCTGCTGTACCTGTCATGCCCGCAAGCTTGTGGTACATGCGGAAATAATTTTGAAGGGTAATGGTGGCATAGGTCTGTGTTGCATCCTCCACCTTCACATTTTCTTTCGCTTCTATCGCCTGGTGTAACCCATCAGAGTAACGCCTTCCATCCATAACACGACCCGTCTGCTCATCGACAATCTTAATCTTGCCATCAACGATAATGTATTCTGTATCTTTTTCGAAAAGGGTGTATGCTTTTAGCAGTTGGTTCACGCTGTGGATACGCTGTGTCTTTATCTGATAGTCACGAATAAGGTCTTCTTTCTTTTCAAATTGCTCCTTCTCGTTTAACGATGAATCCCTCTCAATTTTTGTTAACTCTGTACCGATCTCCGGAAGGATGAAAAAATTTGAATCTTCCCCTTCGCCCGTGATCAGGTCTATACCTTTCTCGGTTAAATCAACGCTGTTGTCTTTTTCATCAATAATAAAATAAAGCGGGCTATCTGCCTCAGGCATCATTTTCTTATTGTCCTGCAAGTAGAAGTTTTCTGTCTTTTGTAGAATAGACTTCATGCCTGTTTCACTCAAATATTTTATTAACGGCTTATGCTTCGGCATACCGCGAAAGGCACGGAACAAGGGAAGCCCGGCTTCTTTTTCATGGCCATCGCCCATTAATTTTTTGGCATCAGTCAGGTATTGCATAATCACTTTCTTCTGCGCTTCCACCAACTTAAAGATGCGTGGCTTGAGGTCATAGAATTCGTGTTCATCTCCTTTTGGAATAGGGCCGGAAATAATGAGCGGTGTACGCGCTTCATCTATCAACACCGAATCAACCTCATCCACCATGGCATAATGATGGCCACGTTGCACCAATTCATTGGTTTCGCGTGACATGTTATCGCGCAGGTAATCAAAACCAAACTCATTGTTGGTTCCATAAATAATATCTGCCTGGTATGCGTTGCGTCTTTCGGTGGAGTTGGGCTCATGCCTGTCAATGCAATCAACCTTTAAGCCGTGGAACATGAACAACGGTGCCATCCACTCGCTGTCACGCTTGGCGAGGTAATCGTTTACCGTTACAATGTGTACCGATCGCTTTGCGAGCGCATTTAAAAATGCAGGTAAAGAAGCTACTAAAGTTTTTCCTTCACCTGTTGCCATCTCAGCAACTTTACCTTCATGCAAAACGACACCACCGATCAATTGCACATCATAATGCACCATGTCCCATGTCGTCATGCTGCCGGCGGCTAACCATTTGTTTGCCCATCGGGCTTTATCGCCTTCGATCGTTATGTTCTCACGTGTTGCTGAAAATTCGCGGTCGTAATCTTGCGCAGTTACTTCAAGAAACTCGTTGTTTTTAAATCGTATCGCTGTCTCTTTTACAACAGCAAACGCTTTTGGCAAGACGTTCAACAATACCTTTTCCAGATCTTTATTACGGTCTTCTTCCAGCTTATCTATTTCAATGAAGATGTTTTCTTTTTCGCCCAGATCGAGGTCCGGCTGATCAGCAATTCGTTTGTGAAGGGCTGCTATCTTATCATCAATCGCTTTCAACTCTTGATTGATGGTTTCCTGAATTTCGTTTGTCTTCTTTCTCAGCTCATCGTTGCTGATGCTGGTGAGTGCTTCGCCTTCTTTTTTTGTTTGTTCAACAAGCGGCATTGCGCGCTTAATATCTTTATCTGACTTGGTGCCAAATAACTTTGAAATGAATTTGAGCATATCTTAAAAATCGTTACGGTAAAAATGGAACAAATCGCGCTATTTGCGAGCCAATCCCATTATTTTCGTTAAAAACTAACAGGGCATAAAGGTAATTTGTTTTTTGGAATTAGGGCGGTACAATTACAGTTCCAAGTCGCCTTCGAACACCATTTTGGCAGGCCCAATTAGGAATATCTCTTCAAATGTGCCGGACTGGCTGACTTTAAATTCAACGGAAAGTTCTCCGCCTAATGCATTAATCTTTACGGGCGAACTGATATTCTCAAAGGATGTAGCCAATGCAGCGGCTGTTACACCTGTGCCACACGAAAGGGTTTCGTTTTCAACACCCCGTTCATACGTGCGCACAAAAATGGAACCGTCTGGTTGAATCTCAACGAAGTTAACATTCACACCTTTCTCTTTATAGGCATCGCTATAGCGAATGGACTTGCCTTCTTCAAACACAGGGAAGTTCTTAATATCTTTTACAAAACGGATGTAATGTGGCGATCCGGTGTTGACCAGAAAATCATTTCCAATTCTTTCAACCGTATCAACATTGCCCATACGCAACCTCACAATCCCGGTAGGTAATATTTCCGCATCGTGTGAACCATCGTAGGCTGTGAAATTTGCCTTGCCATTCACAACACCGAGATAGGATGCAAACTGAACAGCAGCGCGACTTCCATTGCCACACAGGCTTTGCGAGCCATCGCTGTTGTAGTAATTAACTTTGAAATTTGCTACGTTGTCTTCTTCAATAAGAATAAGTCCGTCTGCTCCAATACCAAACCTGCGGTCACAAATTTTTGATATCTGATCACTATCCAATGAAATATCACCTGTTCGATTGTCGATCAGCACAAAATCATTGCCCGTTGCCTGATATTTATAGAAATGAAATTTCATTTTTTGTTATTCCCCTTATCAGGGGAATTATTTTACCTCTTCATAATCAACATATTCACCCCCTTTGAAGTCGCTTTTCTTCTTTGGTGTTTGCTTGGTGGGGTCAATGTTAATATTGCCATTAGGAGGCCGTCTGTTAAAATTTTGGTGAGGAGGATGTTGGTTCACCTGAAATCGGAACAAACCAAATTTATAAAGCACATATCCAACAAGTGATATAATAAGTAAGATTCGCAGCATGTCTGACAAGTTTTGTTTTTAATACACTTAAAACTGTTATCCAAAGATATTGGTTTCATACGTGACTTAAAACCAATATCGCAAAGGACTTAGGCAGCTTACCCTAATGTCGTTTGCCTAAGCAATTTGTTTTATCCTCACCTTAGCCTCTGAGAGTGATATTACAGAGCAAACAACATGATACCTACTTGCTCAAATACAAGTTCCTTTCGGAATATATATTGAGGAAATAGTCGTCCATCAAATCATCAATAAAGTAAATCGACTCACCGGTTGATTTCATCTCGGGGCCGAGTTCCTTATTTACCTCTGGGAATTTACTGAACGAGAAGACCGGCTCTTTGATGGCATATCCTTTTTTCGTAGGATTAAAATTGAAATCGGTCACTTTCTTTTCGCCCAACATTACCTTGGTGGCATAGTTTACATACGGTTCATCATACGCTTTGCAAATGAATGGAACGGTACGTGATGCACGCGGGTTCGCTTCGATAATGTACACTTTATCATGCTTGATGGCAAACTGAATGTTGATCAACCCTACCACGCCAAGCGCTTGGGCAATCTTAATGGTATACGTTTCAATTTGTTTAATGATAAAATCACCCAGGTTGTAAGGTGGCAGCACGGCGTATGAATCTCCCGAATGAATACCAGCCGGTTCAATATGCTGCATGATGCCGATGATGTAAACATTTTCACCATCACAAATTGCATCTGCTTCGGCTTCTATAGCATTGTCCAGATAATGATCGAGCAATACTTTGTTGTCAGGCAAATGTTTCCAGATGTCGATGATATGTTCTTCGAGTTCCTTCTCGTTGATTACGATTTTCATGCTTTGACCACCCAATACATACGATGGCCTTACCAAAAGAGGAAAACCAATTTGCTTAGATACTTCAAGCGCTTCGTCCGGATCGGTGGCAACGCCAAATTCAGGATACGGTATTCCCTGGTCTTTTAATAAGGTTGAGAACCTTCCTCGATCTTCTGCAAGGTCAAGTGAGTTGTATGATGTGCCAATGATTTTGATGCCATGCTTCTCTAACTTTTCAGCAAGTTTCAAAGCTGTCTGGCCTCCTAGTTGCACAATAACACCTTCCGGTTTTTCATGTTGGATAATATCGTACAGGTGTTCCCAGAACACGGGTTCAAAATATAATTTATCTGCAATGTCAAAGTCTGTTGAAACCGTTTCAGGATTGCAGTTCACCATAATGGTTTCATAGCCACATTCCTTTGCGGCCAGCACACCGTGTACACATGAATAGTCAAATTCAATTCCCTGGCCAATGCGGTTTGGCCCAGAGCCCAGCACCACTACTTTTTTCTTATCAGAAGGTATAGATTCGTTTTCACTGGCAAAAGTTGAATAATAATATGGCGTCTTCGCTTCAAACTCAGCAGCGCATGTATCCACGAGCTTGTAGACTCGGTTGATGCCGAGTTCCTTTCGCTTATCGTTCACTTCGCTTTCATAGCAGTGAAGCAAGTAGGCAATCTGCCTGTCGCCAAAACCTTTCTCTTTTGCTTTTCTTAACAACTCAGGTGAAATCGAGTTGAGATCTTGCTCTTCGATTTCATCTTCCAGCTCAATCAATTCTTCAATTTGGTTGAGAAACCATCGATCGATCTTGGTAATTTTTTGAATCGTCTTGAGCGGAACACCCACTTTAATGGCATCATGAATATGGAACAAGCGGTTCCAGCTAGGGTTGGCCAGGCTGTACATCAACTCATCCTGATTGCGTAACTCTTTTCCATCAGCGCCCAATCCGTTTCTTCTTATCTCCAACGACTGACACGCTTTCTGTAAGGCTTCCTGGAAATTTCTTCCTATCCCCATTACTTCACCCACCGATTTCATTTGAAGACCGAGGCGCTTGTCTGCACCATGGAACTTATCAAAATTCCAACGTGGGATTTTTACAATCACATAGTCAAGCGCAGGCTCAAAGTACGCGGAGGTAGTGCCTGTGATGGCATTCTTTAGTTCATCTAAATTATATCCAATGGCAAGCTTGGCTGCAATCTTAGCGATGGGGTAACCCGTAGCCTTTGATGCAAGTGCAGAAGAGCGTGATACGCGAGGGTTTATTTCAATACCTATGATATCATCGTCATCGGCCGGGTTCAATGAAAATTGAACATTACATCCTCCGGCAAAAGAGCCGATGCCATTCATCATCAGGATGGCGAGGTCACGCATCTTTTGATACACGGTATCGGGTAAAGTCATGGCTGGTGCCACCGTTATTGAATCACCGGTGTGAATTCCCATCGGATCAAAGTTCTCGATTGAACAGATGATGATCACATTGCCAGCACTATCGCGTAGAAGTTCAAGTTCATATTCCTTCCAGCCCATGATGCTTTTCTCTACCAACACTTCATGGATGGGCGAAGCGTGCAGACCTCTGTTGAGTGCCTCATCAAATTCTTCGGGTGTGTTTACAAAACCGCCACCTGTTCCACCCAATGTATAAGAAGGACGGATAACCAGAGGAAATCCTATTTCTTGTGCAATCTCTTTTCCCTGAAGAAATGATGTTGCCGTAGCTCCTTGACATACACCTACCCCGAGCTCCATCATTTTCAATCTAAACTTCTCACGATCTTCTGTAGTCTCAATCGCTTTAATGTCTACACCAATAATGCGCACACCAAAATTTTCCCATATACCGGCGTTTTCACAATCAATGCATAGGTTCAGCGCAGTTTGGCCGCCCATGGTTGGTAACACCGCGTCAATGTGATGCTTCTCCAGAATATGTTTGATCGATTTTTTTGTCAGAGGCAGGAGGTACACATGATCCGCTGTCACCTTGTCCGTCATGATGGTGGCAGGATTTGAGTTGATCAAGACTACCTCAATACCTTCTTCACGCAACGAACGGGATGCCTGGGAACCTGCATAATCGAATTCACAAGCCTGACCGATAACAATGGGACCACTTCCGATGATGAGTATGGAGCGGATACTTCTGTCTCTTGGCATTAACTAGGGTTTAAGGGTGGACAAATTGGGGGCAAAAATAAACACAGATTTAGAATACGATCAACATTCGCAGAATTAATTATCCATTTTAATCCCGGGCAGAGAAGTCCATTCAATTGACCAGCCTAAAGGCGAAAAATGGGTGCATCACTTTTCTTAAAAAAGAAGAAATTTCAACCGTTTAAGGAAAAGGTGGGTGCATGGACTTGCAATTTGACTGATTTTTAAATTCCTTGTGCATTCGATTGCACAAAACATGAACCTGACTATAGATGCCGCCAAAAAAATGACCTACGATGCTATCGTTGTGGGCTCCGGCATAAGTGGCGGATGGGCGGCTAAAGAACTGTGTGAGAAGGGTTTGAAAGTTTTAATGCTGGAACGTGGACGCAATGTTGAGCATCCCAACTACCTAACCACTACCTGGGATCCCTGGCAATTTGAACACCGTGGGCAACTTACTATGGAGGATAGGAAGAAATTTCATGTTCAAACCCGACACTATTCCATCAGTGAAGAAAATAAGCACTTCTATATTAATGACCTTGAAAATCCCTACGAGGAAACCAAACGTTACGATTGGATAAGGGCAGATGTACTCGGTGGTCGATCCCTTCTTTGGGCACGCCAATGTTATCGCTTGAGTGATTTGGATTTTGAGGCTAACCTAAAAGATGGTATCGCTATCGATTGGCCCATTCGCTATAAAGAAATTGAACCGTGGTATAATTATGTAGAACCCTTTGTTGGCATCTCGGGCCAGGCTGAAAACATACCCCACCTTCCTGACAGCAAATTCCTTCCGCCGATGGAGTACAACTGTGTGGAAAAGGATTTCAAAAGTAAGCTTGAGAAAAATATTCCGGGAAGAAAAGTCACCATAGGCCGGGTGGCAAACCTCACGCAACCTGTAAAAGGCAGAGGTCAATGTCAATATAGAAATTTATGTTATCGCGGTTGTCCTTATGGAGCGTACTTTAGTACAAATGCAAGCACCATTCCCGCAGCCTACGCTACCAACAACCTTACGGTGTTATCAAATTCGTTGGTGAATAAGGTAATCTATGATGAGAAAAAGAAAAGGGCAACAGGCGTTGAAGTAATCAACACCGAGACCAACGAAGTGACCGAATATTTTTCACGCATTCTTTTCTTAAATGCTTCTACTTTAGGTACCACATTTATTCTTCTCAACTCAACATCCTCACGATTTCAAAATGGATTAGGAAATGAAAGTGACCAGGTGGGAAGAAATTTGATGGATCATCATAAAGGAAGCAGTGCTTCTGCAGTTGTAGAAGGCTTTGAAGATAGCTATTACTTCGGAAGAAGACCAAACGGAATTTATATTCCCCGGTTCAGAAACCTTCACGAAAAGCAAACGAATTTTATTCGAGGATTTGGTTTTCAGGGAAGTGCTGGGCGAAGTGGCTGGAGCGCACATCTTAATACAACTTCTTTAGGTAGTGATTTAAAAGAAAAGGCGACAGAGCCAGGTTCCTGGAGCATGGGGCTTGGAGGCTTTGGCGAGTGTCTTCCGTATGCCGATAACAGAGCAACGTTGGATGGATCCAAGACCGACAAATGGAGCCGTCCTGTTCTTAATGTGGATTGTGAGTTTAGAGAAAATGAAAAAGCCATGAGCGTTGACATTGCAGACTCTGCAGTAGAAATGCTGGAGGCAGTCGGCTATAAAAATGTAATAAGAAACCATTCCATGTCCTTTCCGGGAAACGCCAATCATGAAATGGGTACCGCACGAATGGGAAAGGATCCCAAGACTTCTGTGCTGAACAAGTTTAACCAAATGCATGAGGTGCCCAATGTATTTATTACGGATGGTTCCTTCATGGTCTCATCCTCTTGTGTTAATCCTTCCCTCACGTACATGGCGATGACGGCTCGCGCATGCGATTATGCGGTGAACGAAATGAAAAAACATAATCTCTAAAATTTAAATACCAAACCAACGATATGAAAAAATACATTTTACTTTTTTTACTTCTGCCTACACTCGCCTTTGCTCAAAAAAAATCAACCGGGTGGCGCGAACTCTTCAATGGAAAAGATTTGAAAGGTTGGAAGCAACTGAATGGCCAAGCGAAATATGAATTCAAAAATGGAGAACTGATTGGTACAACCGTGGCAGGTACACCCAATTCATTTTTGGTTACCGAAGAAACATTTGGTGATTTCATCCTTGAGCTTGAATTTAAAAATGATGGTAAAACAAATTCAGGCATTCAATTTCGCAGCGAGAGCACGCCAGATTATATGAATGGAAGAGTGCATGGATATCAAATGGAAATTGATCCATCAGAACGTCAATGGACAGGTGGGATTTATGATGAAGCAAGAAGGCAATGGCTTTACCCACTTGAGTATAATCCGGAAGGAAAAAAAGCGTTTAACCCTGAAGGTTGGAACACCGTTCGCATTGAGTGCATCGGCAACATCATGCGCACATGGATCAATGGCAAACCAGTGGCCCATCTGGTAGACAACATGACTCCCAAAGGTTTTATCGCTCTGCAAGTACACTCCATCAAAGACAAAACAGACGAAGGCAAGCAGGTGCGTTTTCGAAATGTACGAATCAAAACAACAGACCTTACACCGTCACCGTGGGATACCATTTTTGTGATGAACCTTGTGCCCAATGAATTGACCGCACAGGAAAGTAAAAATGGGGTGAAACTTTTGTGGGATGGCAAAACAAAAACCGGATGGAGAGGAGCTTACAAAACTGAATTCCCGGCAAAGGGTTGGGAAATTGAAAACGGAGAGTTGTCTGTTTTAAAATCAACTGGAGCGGAGTCTGAAAATGGTGGCGACATCATCACAACAGAAGAGTTCGCTGCCTTTGATCTCCAGTTTGAATTCAAACTAACCGAAGGCGCAAACAGCGGTGTAAAATATTTTGTAACGGAGAATGAAGGCAACAAAGGTTCTGCCATTGGCCCTGAGTATCAAATTTTGGATGATGAAAAACATCCCGATGCAAAATTGGGAGCGGTTGGCAACCGTACGCTAGCCTCGCTTTATGATCTCATTCCATCTATAAAAAATCCCAGAGGACTTCATAAAATTGGTGAGTGGAATAATGGCCGGGTAATTGTTTATCCTGACAACCGTGTTGAACATTGGCTGAATGGTAACAAGGTTGTTGAATATCAAAGAGGCACACCTATTTATTATGCACTTGTGGCACGAAGCAAGTATGCCAAGTGGGAAGGTTTTGGTATGGCTGAAAAAGGCCACATCCTCATTCAAGATCATGGCGACAATGTTTCCTTTAGAAGTATTAAAATCAAAACATTAAAATAAACGAAATCAATTTATCCAATCAATACGTACATAAACACACATACTAAAATGAAAAAATCAAGAAGGGATTTTATTAAGACATCCAGTGCCGCTACCATGGGCGCGCTTGCCTTTAGTGCCTCAAGTTATGGGCGCATCATAGGTTCCAACGACAGGGTCAATGTAGGCGTGGTCGGATTTTCAGACCGTTTTAAAAGTTCATTGCTTCCGAGTTTTTTGGGTCATCACAAAGAACTTAACTACGACATGATTGCTGTGTCTGACATTTGGAAATATAAAAGAGAAACAGGTCAGTCCGTACTGAAAGAGAAACTCGGTCATGACATTAAAGCATGTAGGAACAACGATGAGTTGTATGCCATGAAAGACATTGATGCCGTGATCATCAGCACTGCCGATTTCCAACATGCATTGCATTGTGCCGAAGCTGTTAACAACGGTAAAGACGCGTATTGTGAAAAGCCCTTTGCAGAAACCATGGAAGATGCGCGCATTGCATTGAAAGCTGTTCGCGACAATAAAAAAATTGTACAGATTGGATCACAACGGAGAAGCGGAGCGAACTATCATGCTGCAAATGAATTTGTGAAGTCTGGAAAATTCGGACCTATCACTATGGTAGAATTAACATGGAATGTCAACCAGCCCGGCCGTTGGAGAAGACCCGACATGGTAGCGAAGATGCGAGAGCAAGACACCGATTGGACACGCTTTTTGATGAACCGCCCCAAGGAAGCATTCGATGCGCGCAAACATCTTGA
The DNA here is from genome assembly GCA_038218385.1 of Cytophagales bacterium. GTDB lineage: Bacteria > Bacteroidota > Bacteroidia > Cytophagales > Cyclobacteriaceae > JBBRKB01. The sequence continues at coordinate 22,061 of JBBRKB010000001.1, forward strand.
GTTTAGATTATTCTGGCCGTATTCATCAGGTCTTCCCGGCCAATGGATGTGCCATCAAATTGATACAGTACATTGGTTCAGTGGCTTGAGCCATCCACGTAGCGCCGTTGCCAATGGGGGAATTTACGTTTGGAAAGACGGACGTAGAAATTGGGATACCTTAACAGCTGTGTTTGACTATGGGCCACAAGATGATTTGACGAAAGGATTTCAGGTAACCTTCGCATCGCGTATGCACAATGGTGATGAAAAACCTGCCGAAATTTATTATTCAAATGGTGGTGAAATGAACTTGATCACCGATAAGGTTTCGCCCACAGGTGGCCTTTCAGAGCGCCATGCAAAAGCGATGGGAATGCAGGCCAACCTACTCCCCAATGTTGACCTTAGTGCCAATGCAGAGAAAGTTGTAGCATCTGCAGACACAGGAGCTGATAACTTAACCTCAAGTCATATGCGTAACTGGATGGAGTGTGTAAAGAGCCGCAAGGAACCTAATGCACCGGTTGAAGCAGGTTACTCGCATGCTATTGCAAGCATCATGTCTACTGCCGCCGCTCATACCGGCTTGAAAGCAACCTTTGATGAAAAAACGCAGGAAGTAATGGTCGGTGGAAAAGCATTTAAATATTGATTACTAAAGAATGAGAAGATTTATAACTATGTGGGTAGCTGTACTAACGGCTACCTGCTCATTTGCTCAGAAACAAGAAGGGTTTAGTCTTAAAGAAGATGCCGCCAAAAAACAAGTGGATGTGCTTTACAATGGCAAGCTCCTTACAGCGTATTGCCATTATGATTCCGTGATGAAGCCTGTATTGTTCCCGATCAATACGTTATCTGGGATCACGATAACACGTGGATATCCATTGGCACCGCGCGCTGGAGAACGTGTTGACCACCCTCATCATATTGGTCTTTGGTTAAACTATGAATACGTTAATGGCCTCGACTTTTGGAATAATTCAACCGCCATTCCGTATGACAAGCGTTCACATTATGGAACCATCTATCACGACAGGATAGTTAAAAGCAATGCAACGAAGAAGGATGCAACGCTGGAAGTTTCGGCACAATGGAAAAACCATGCTAACATGCCGTTGCTGCTTGAGACTACACAGTATCATTTTACTGTAGCTGATGGAAGCTTCATCATTGACAGGACAACAACCCTTCGATCACTAAATGAAGATGTTTTTTTAAAAGATGTTAAAGACGGGTTCCTTGGATTGCGTGTCACAAAAGAACTTGAAATGCCATCGAATGAATCAGTAAAATATGTTGATGATAAAGGGAATGTAACCGAAGTGCCTGCCGTGAACAACGCCAATGTTACGGGTGACTATCTCAACAGTGAAGGAATCAAAGGTGATGCCGTGTGGGCAACACGCGGTGTGTGGGCAACTTTGTTTGGAAAGAAAGATGGCAAAGATGTTTCCGTAACCATCATTGATCATCCGAGCAATATGGGTTACCCTACCTATTGGCATGCACGCGGCTATGGTTTGTTTGCCGCCAATCCAATTGGACAAGCAGCCTTTAGCAAAGGAAAGGACACCCTCAATTTAATCATTAAAAAAGGTGAGTCTGTAACGTTTCGTTTTCGCGTAGTTATTCATGAAGGTGCAAACCTTACCCCTGAACAGATCAATCAATTAGCAAAAGAGTTTGGCAAGACGAAGTAGTCTAGGCTAACGCGCTACAACAACCTTTTTAATTATGGATTGAGTAGCAAAGTTTAATCGCACCAAATACATCCCGTTAGGAAAATTCCCTAACGGGATTTTTATTTTATTACCCAATACATTTCCGTCAACATTGACCTGAGTCATTGTCTGGCCAAGTCCATTTTGAATGGCTATAGATTTCGGCATTGTATTTCCATAGTCAATTGTCAGATCATTTTCATGCACGGGATTGGGATAGACCATGATTTGATTAATCAAATCATCTTCCGTTGACGTCACCACATCTTGAACGTGAAGCTTGTCAATTGCCCAGCCCCATGCATGTATGGATGCATCGCTAAACAGTCGAAACCGTAACACAATATTATCGCCATCACTGAAGCTTCCATTATCCAATAGATTAATAGTGTGTCTCTTGTACTTTGCTGATGAAACTACAGAACTTTGTGGCAAAACATTCAACCATGCATTTTCTCTTTTGGCATCATACCCATCTTCCAACGCTAACCATGAAAGCCCCTCATCTTTTGATGCTTCCACAACAACATAATCTTTAAAGGCAGGTGTACCGAAAATAGCTTCGGCAGGATGATCTTCCACAATGGCAATTTCATCAAACTGAACGTAAGGGTTTTCTTCTCTAATATTAATTTTTTTCTTTAAGGTGAAAGTGAACTCCGTTTCGTTTTCAAAACCAAACCCAATGGGATAGGGATGAATGGTGTGAATGGCGTTGTTTGAAAATCGATCTGGTTTTGTTAGTGTAAAAAAGTTTCCAACAAAATCTGTAGCAGAAATAGTAAAATCATTCGCATACGAATCTACAACGGTATTAAAATCAATTACTTCAACATTAAAATAGGGCAAGTTCGCTGGCATCAACGATACATTACCAGCACTGTCAAGTACCTGGAAGCGATACGCCACACTATCTCCCGATTTCAGGTTTGCAAAATCCAATGCAAACTCCACGATGGCATCAGTGCCTGTTACATCAACTGTTTGGGATGGTTGAAGTTGCCCATTTATTTTATGATCGAAGATTACCTTTTGAAGTTTTCGTTCATCATGCAACTTTACCGGAATGGAAACCGGCATTGTATTTTCCATAACATAATCAATGTGGTTGTGCAGGATGGTAGGGGCTGCATCATCAACTTGTATTTTTACATTATCAATCGCCCATCCCCATCCGTTTCCAAAAGGGTCGGAATGTAGGCGAAAACGAAAAACAACTTCATCGCCCACATTAAATGTATGTAGAATATTGATGTCTCTTCTCCTGAATAAAAGAGGATCGCCATCTGAGAAAGTTGCGTTTTCATACCGTGCCTGCCACGGTGCATAGTCGCGTGAGTCATAGCCATCTTGCAAAGGCAGCCATGTAGCGCCACCATCATTGGAACCTTCTACAATTACGTAATCATAAAAATCTTCGCTGCCAAAAGGTGAGCCGGGTTCACCAGGTTCTACTAAAACAATTTCATCAAAACTTATTTCGGAAATCTTACTAAGCGAAATAGGGACGCGAAGTTGGTATGTAAAGTCCAGCGAATTATTTGCACCTGCCTCTGGGTAAGGATGAACCGAATGTATGGCGGGGTTACTAAATCCACTGGGTGTGGTGACGGAAAAATTATTCCCAATAAAATCAGCCGAAGGCGTGTTAAAATTATTTAGATAATACACTTGTGTGGGGGCCAAACCAATCACCGGTATCCTGTAATAATCAGTAACTGGATCTATGGCTACATTTTTAGCCGCCGCATTATCCTTCGCCATAATTTTATATTTTATTTCATCCCCATCCTGAAGTTGGCCAGCTCCAAACGAAATTATCTTTCTGTATTGATACGTTGTGGAACCTGTGAACACATCGTTACTGGAACCAATCAACTCCAACGGTGCCACCTGGCTTGATCCGTTATTAATAGAATATTCAACACTCACTTCAGCTAAGCCACTACTTTCTATAATCTCTGCATCAATACTAAAATCATTGTCGAGGTATGATAAAAAAGTTTTGGGTGTATGTACAATAAGCGGCGCTACATTATCCGCCCCTACTGAAAATGAATACGTTGTATTTTGCGGTCCCTTGTTAGGTACTAGCTGAGTGGGCTGATAAATTTCTCCCGGACTTTTTACCACCCGTCCAAAGCTGTCCGTTATTTTAATGGTATACGAATATATTTTTGGAGCATTGGGCGCTGGCAACGTGAAAGCATATTCATCTGGAGTTCCTGTGGCCATCATGATCGCTTCCACAGCAGCGCTACCATTAACGGAATAAGTCAACACCACATTGTTGTTTGCAAACGTGTATCCATCCGACCCGTCTGTTTTAATCACCGCTTTAAATTCAATTGGAAGGGACACATTTTCCCGGTCTTTTAAATGATCGTGATCAATGTATGTGGTAAAAACCCAACCCATACTGGCGAAAACATTTTTTACGATTAGGCCAGGGTCGTGATTCACTTCACGTGTATTGATAAAAGGCCGCATCAAAGAATTAGGCGAGCCCTGTGGAAAGGCAGAAGCATCTAAATGTGCAATGCTGGAGCCATCATTAAAAACATTGGGCGCATATAGCTTTGCCAATGTATTGCCGAAAGTCGTCCTTATAAATAAATTGCCACTGACAAGTTGATTGCCCATCTCAGTAGATGGTGAGTTAAAATTCTGATAAAGATTTTGTGTTGAGCCATTCTCAATCATGAGATCGAAAGGAAAAGGAATACCATTTGTAAATTCACCATACGCACCCATAGCATTGTTCATTTCAAATGTGCTGGTGAAGCCAAGGCCATGACCCAGCTCATGAAGCACAACCGTGATAAAATCATGCTGCCCGACTGCGGGTGTTCCTGTAGTTTGAAAATACCAATTCGTAGAGCTGTTGAATTGGGTCACAATTTCATATTCATTGGACCCATTTAGTTCTTGGTCGGCCAACTTCTCAGCCAATGCCCCTGGGTAGTACACATTATAATTCGGGGCACCTTTAAAATTGGATGACCAAAATGAGGGGCCGGCGGATCCCAATACACCTGTTGGCAAATTTGTCCAAACCGCTGCAACACGAATGGGTCTTGGTGATGAAATTAAACTCTCCCAAATGGATACGGCATGATCGAATGCCGCTTGGGCTTCGGGTGTAAAACCGATGTATTCTACTATGAATGTCGAAGTCTTAATCCTGCCACTACTTTTTCTATTCCTAAATGCGGCCGGTTCGTGATTGTGTGTATGGTTGCCTTCAATATAGTCAGCGTAACAAACTATGGGAAGTTTGGTGCCTGTGAGCTTAACAATGTTTTGCGCGGAACAGAACGTTGTGAGGATTGAAAAACAAAAGAAAGGTATTTTTGAATTCATTTTTGGAGAGTAGATGTTTGTCAGGATTTAATATAGTAGCTCTCAAAGTAAAATTGGTATTTGCTAGGAAGGAGAAAGGTTAACTATCAGACTAGTCATAAATATCCTTACGATGACCAACAATTCGAATATCAATAACTCATATTACATCATCAATACTATAAATTACGCGATAATCACCAATTCGAATTCTCCAGGTATCCTGGTGTCCTTTTAGTTTCTTGCAGCCAACCGGACGTGGATTCGTGCTTAGACCTTTGATTTCAGGAAGAACTCGGTTTACAACTTCCTTTGGTAAACCAAACAATTCTTTCGATGCAGTTTTACAGACATCGATCCTATACATCTTCCGACAACTTGCCCCTTTTCTTGAGTTCAAGAATCACATCCTCCAAAGGAATCTTTTCATCGTCCTTTCGAATCTCCGCAATCAGGCTATCGTAGAAATCTTCCCATAACTCACCATACTTCTTTAAGTCAATTTGAACAGCAACCTTTTCGTTTTTGTCGTCCGTCACATAATTAATTCCTTCCATCTGATTTTTTTTGATTGTATGCAAGTTAACATTTTTGACACTGAATTCAGTTCACGTAGGGAGCAAAATTAATATGTCAACATAGCAGGAAAGATTTAAACGCATCTAAATCATCCCCCGCGCCTTCAGCTCCAAATATTTATTGATTGTTGATACGGTTAAATGTTCCGGACTTGTTAGCAAGGTTTGAATGCCATTTTTATGAAGTTCTTTTACAATCAACTTTTTCTCATTGCTGAATTTTTCTGCTACTGCCTTGTAATAAATTTCCTTTAAATCAGCAGCAGGTTTTTGGATCAACTTGGTCATCTCGGTATTTTCAAAAAAAATAACCACCACCAAATGTTGACGTGATAGACTTTTTAGATACGGCAACTGGCGCTGCATTCCATAGATGGTCTCGAAATTGGTGAACAGCAACAACAGGCTTCGTTGTGTAATTTTTCGTCTTACATGGCTGTACAACACTGAAAAATCAGATTCACGATAAGCCGTCTTCTGATTGTAAAGCACCTCCATAATCTGCGCCATCTGATGGTTTCGCTTACTGGCAGCAAGTGTTGCATTTATTTTCTCCTGAAAAGTAATGAGACCTGCCCTGTCCGATTTTTTTATAGCAATGTTCGAGATAACAAGACATGCATTAATGGCATAATCGAGTAAACTCATTCCATTAAAGGGCATCTGCATTACTCGTCCTTTATCAATAAGACAGTACATCTGTTGAGATCGCTCATCTTGATAATGATTGACCATGATGGAAGAACGTCGCGCAGTTGCTTTCCAATTGATAGTGCGGAAGTCGTCTCCAGGAACATATTCCTTTATTAATTCAAACTCCAGATTATGACCAATGCGTCTGATTTTTTTTATTCCCGCTTCAGTCAATTTATTCGAGATGGCAAGCAATTCATATTTGCGCATTTGAATGTATGACGGATAAACAGGCACCACTACATTTTCAGAAAACCGTACTCTCCTATCAATCAATCCTATAAAGGTGCTCACATATATGTTAAGCGCACCAAATGAATACTCCCCTCGCTTTACGGGTCGCAAATTATAGCGAATCATTTTCAACTCTCGTGGCTTTGCCTCCATTTCAAAATGAAAATCCCGCTTCTGAAACTGATGTGGAATCTCATCGATAACCGTGAGGTGCACGGGCAAGCGATACAAACTTTCTATCGTGATAGAGATTGGGTTGTCATCACCATTCGATAGACGCTCTGCTGATGTTCGGTCTGCCACAATAGCGTTACGCAATGAAAAGAGAAAAATAATATCAACCAGCAACAACATTATCAGCACATAAAACAACAACGTCCCAATTGAAATGAGAAACGGGAAAAAAAATCCAAGCAGAAACAAAGCAATAAGGATTCCTCCTGCCTGAAAAAACCGTGCTCTGAAATATAGTGCTTTGAAAAAATTCATTTACCGCGGAACCTCAATCTTGTCAATGATTTGCTTGATCACCTCATCAATTTCAATACCTTCCATTTCACGATCAGGAGTCAACATTAAACGATGGCGCAAAATGGGAACTGCAATGCTTTTGATATCTTCTGGCGTCACAAAATCCCTTCCGCGAATGGCGGCCATCGCTTTGGAAGCTACCAACACGCCAATGGAAGCGCGTGGCGATGCGCCCAAAAATAAAGATGCATTCCCGCGCGTTTCCTGACTTAATTGTGCGATGTAGTTTAATATTTTATCTTCTACATGTATCCTTTTTATAAGTTCACGAAAGGCAACTATCTGATCTCCGGTTATCACGGGCTTCACATGACTCAACTGCTCAACCAGATCTTCTGACTGATGTCCTTTCAAAATCAAAATTTCCTCCTCAAGTTTTGGATACATTACTTCAATCTTAAAGAGAAAGCGATCGAGTTGCGCTTCTGGCAGCCGATAGGTTCCTTCTTGTTCAATGGGATTTTGTGTTGCCAATACAATGTATGGCTCACGCATGGGGTAGGTAGTTCCATCCACGGTTACCTGGCGTTCTTCCATTACCTCAAAAAGTGCAGCTTGTGTTTTTGCAGGAGCTCGGTTGATCTCATCAATCAACACAATATTGGAGAACACTGGCCCCGAACGAAATTCAAAATTAGTTGTCTTGGGATTGAATATGGACGTACCTAACACATCTGACGGCATTAAGTCCGGTGTAAATTGAATGCGCGAAAACTTCGAATCAATAGTTTTAGCAATAAGCTTTGCCGTTAATGTTTTAGCAACACCGGGCACACCTTCAATTAGCACATGCCCTTTGGCAAAGATGGCTACCAATAGTAAGTCCACCATTTCATCTTGCCCAACAATTACTTTTTTAATTTCTCCTCGTATGGCTGCGCTATATTCTTGGAGGCTACTTAAGTCCAATCGGTTTTTAAAAATTTCCTGATCCATAATATTTTTTCTTTTTTTGAATTATAACTATTTTCCAAAACGATTAAGACGCGCTTCCAGATATTTCAATCCATTCGTCATTTGTCATTCTGAAATTGTAATTTCCCTTTAAGGTGATTGAACTGTTCCATTTTTTTATTCAGATCTTGCAACATCTGTGACGAAATTGATTTCGAATGTTGGATAACATTGATCAGCGTCATCAAAGCTTGTGTATCTTCTTTTGTGTTCCCAGATTTTCGAGCGAGTAATTCAATAAAAGCCTGGTTGTGCTCACCGGGTAAAAAATAATTGACTCGTACATAATCAATGAAGTACGTTATCTTTTTTTCCGCAATAGATTTATGGTCTCCTGCCTCAATATACATGGTGCCAATCGTCCTCACGAATTGTAATGTTGAGTTGGAAGGAGGTTTTACAATGGGGATAATGCGTTGCTTCCTTTTCGATTTAAAAACTATAAATAACAAGAGAGAAAAAATAGTTATATAATAAGCCCACGCCAATGCTTCATCGTTAAGTATGACACGCAAAGGTGATCCAGATTCCCTTCTGCCTAACTGATAGAACTCCGTCCACCACACAGGTTTTACCGGAAGATAGGACAGCGATTTTTCAATGTATTGTTCATTGTGATACAACAAATAATTATTGGTGAATGCGAGTGGGGTAGAGTTAAGAATCAACTGGCCTTGACCCCAGGGTATTCTTAATGTTGTTGCTTCTTTGTATTCATTTCGCGAAACCACATAAGCACTCGACTTTAGCGAATCGAGGTTTTTAAAATAAGTATAAATGTCTTCCAGTTTAAAAGGATACTTCTTCTGCACATCATGCGTAAAATAAACGAAAGAAGAGTCTTGCAATTTCTCCGGCTCGAATAGTTTTATTTTGGTAATAACATTTTCCATCTCTATCCCTAAGGTATCGGCCAATTTGCCTGAAAAATAATTTGCCGACAAAAAAGCATGTGCCCCCTTTGCTACAGCAT
>JBBRKB010000002.1:0-27153 GCA_038218385.1 Cytophagales bacterium
AATGATGCCATCGTTTTCTTGTGAATAGGAATAAGCAAGGAGTGCGAGCGCGCAAACAAATAAGAGTGCCACTGCATATCCAATGTAGCGATAGTCATACGGCCAGGCTTTCCAAAAAGATCGTGAGGGTATCATTTAATAACGGTATAAGTGGTAAAAAAATGAACCCGAAAATTTACGGGTTCACAAGGTTGATATGCTGAATAATTTTTATTCAATTACTTTAGGCACCTTAAAATATTCCTGGTCTTTCTTTGGTGCATTTGACAGGGCTTGCACACGGGTAAGGGGATTTTTTACAACATCTTCACGCATTACATTCACCTCATGCGACATGGTGGTGAGCGGTTCAACACCTTCGGTATCAACTTCACTTAGCTTTTCAACCCACCCGACAATAGCATTCATATCTTCCATCATTTTGGCAGCATCTTTTTCGTCAAATTCCAATCGAGCCAAATGCGCTATTTTATCCAGTAAGGGTCTATCTATTTTCATTTTTGCCTTTGTAACGCGCTATCAATAATTTCAAATACGTTTTGCTTTAACTCATCAATCTGTTCCATGGTCATTCCTTTTGTTTCAATAGGGGAATGGAAAATTACTTTTAAGGGATGCCAGCGCAGTATAATCTCAGGGTCGGGTAAAATTATCCAATTATAAGGAATGGTAACAGGCACGATAGGAATTTGTTTTTCGATTGCCAACCGAAAGGCACCGTCTTTAAAAGGTGCCATGTGAGGTGGATTTTTGGAGACAATGCCTCCTTCCGGAAAAATGACCAGGCTTTTTCCCTGATCCAGTGCATCGCGCGATTCAATGAGGGATGTGTAGCGGCTCTTCAGTTTTTTTCGATCGACTGTAATGTGAAGCTTTCGATACATAAAACCAAAGAGTGGCACTTTGCTTATTTCATTTTTACCCACAAAGATGGCATTGAATGGATTCAACCCTAATGTGGGTATGTCAAGGTATGAGGTATGGTTGGGACAGAATATAAATTGTTTTCTTTGGTTAGATGGAAATTGCTTTTCCACGTGAAAGGGCATGGCAATAAAGCTGAACAAGAGGCGCGCCCACCAACGGTTTATAATTCCGATAAGCTTGAATTGACTTTTGAAGAGAAGGGGAATAAGTAGGAGCGGAAGAAAGATAATGAACAGAATGGAGAATACGGTAAAGCCATACGCTGTATAGAGAATGCGAATATATTTTGAGAAAGTAGTTCGTGGGCGGCTCATGTCAACTCCATCCTTCGAAAGTACGCTAAAGGGTGTATTGTATTACGCACCGTTGGCCGTTCAAAATTTTAGGCGCATCTTTCACTTCACTGTGTGAGCGTGCGTCATCCATTTTCTCTTTCACTACCGCTTTGATTTCGCGGAGCTTTAAGGCTTCGATGAAGCGCCTGACATCATCTTCGTTTTCTAATATAAGTTCAGGGACAAGGAAAGGTTTGTCATGGTCATCTTTCGCCACCATGGTGACATAAGATGAATTGGTGTGTTTGATAGCGCCCGTTTTAATGTTTTGTGCTTCCACCCGAATGCCAACAATAATAGACGTACGTCCAACAAAATTGACCGAAGCATGCAGCGACACCAGTTCGCCCACTTCAACGGGTTCTAAAAATTCTACCTGATCTACACTTACCGTTACACAATACGTACCGGCATGTCTACTGGCACATGCGTAAGCCACTTTGTCCATTAACGAAAGTAAAATACCGCCATGAATTTTCCCGCCAAAGTTGGCATAGGAGGGAATCATCAGTTCGGTAATGGTGGTTCTGGAATAATGTACGGGGCGTTGCAATAGGGTAGAGGTAAAGTGGTTGTGGCATCCATCCCAGAAATAGTTTGTAATTAAATGTTGCCGACACAAATATTAGAAAAAAATAGTAGTAATTAGTATTCAAACAAACCCTAGAAGAAATGGATGGGCATTCCTCCTCTCAGTTTCGGCAACAACGTATCAAGAAGATGATTAAAATCGTCCGTATGTTGGGCTTTTCAACCTTCATTCGCGTTAGTAACTGGTAAAATGAAAAGAATCCTACTCTTAATCCTAATTGCCTCAAGCGCGTTTTGGTCGTGCAAAAAAGTACGGCCACCCGCGCCAGAGCGTGCCACGCTCGATACTCTTTTGATTGCACCTCTATCTACCATCCGACTCCCGGTTCACTACCGCGTGTCTGAATTACAAGATATGTTGAATGCAAAGATCAAGGACACCTTCATCAAGAGGTGGATTGTGTTATCAGATAAAAATGACAGCCTCTATCTGGAAGTAACACGTAATGCAGAAATTGAAATCAAACGAAAGGAGCGAACATTATTTTTTAAAATACCCGTGCGGATAACAGGAAAATTTATTGCGCAACTGGCAGGGTTTAGAGTAAAAAATGCGGTACCGATAGAAGCCGAAATTATTTTGCACATGTCAACACAGCTACAACTGGACGCTACGTGGAATCTTGTTCCGGAAAGTACGATTGAAAAAATAGAATGGATACGTGAGCCTTCCCTAAAAGTAGCTTTTATAAATGTGGGCTTGCGCAAACCCATCGAGAAATTCCTGCTGGAAAATGAAACACAAATAACGGATAGGGCTGATGATGTCTTTCGTCAGCGTGTGAATACGCGCAAGGTGGTACAAAAGCTGTGGTGGGATATTCAAAAACCAATCCGTATAAACAGACACGGAGTGGATGTATGGCTGAAAGCCTATGGGCAAAATTTGAAAGGCCGGTTAGATGAGACCGATCCCGATTTACTCAGTCTTCAGATTGAGCTGACAGCCTTTGTAAAACTTTTGATAGAAGGGGATTCAATGCCACCATCAAATCCTGTTCTGCCTAAATATGTGCGCAACGTGGTGGAGAAAGACAGTCTCGAAATTTTTGTGCATTCACAAATTAATTTCAAACGCATATCCAATCTCCTGAACCGTGAGCTGGATGGAAAGCAATTGACGGCCAGTGGCTATTCTGCGACCATTAAAGAAATAGAAGTGTATGGAACGAAGGATAATGGGTTGGCTATTCAAATGCGTGTGAAAGGAGATGTGAATGGCAAAGTTTATTTTAGAGGTAAGGCTGCTTTCGACTCTCTGAATAATACTTTTGGTGTCAAGGATTTTGATTTTGATATCGAATCAGAGAGTGCACTCGTTTCATCTGCCGGCTGGTTATTGCACACAGCAGCACTTGAAATGATTGCTGAAAAATTGGTTGTTGATGTGCAGCCTTTTTTAGAGCGGTTGCCCGAGCTTATTACACAAGGTATTGAAAAGGGAAAATCAGGTGACAAGATGGATCTAAATATTGATACGCTTTCAATGAAACCCATACAAGTGATTACCACGAAAAATGATATTCAGGTAATTGTGCGTGCAAGGGGCAAAGCCAATCTTAATTTGGAAGATAAAGTTTTTGATAAAAAGAAAAAGGTGGTTGCGAAAAATCGTATACCTTGACACATGTCGCCAATCAAAAATTTCTTACCAAAACTTGCAACGTAGAGCGTGACGACTGCTCAATCAAAACACCTGGAAGATTTCGGTAATGGTCATACGTGTGGAGGTCATAATTCTTTACGGTGACTAAGGTGAGTCCTGCATTATAATACACTTCAAAATTTTCCTGTAGCCGTGCTATTAAAGTAGATACTTTGCTTTCGCGAAAATCGATGCAGAAAGAAAAGGTGATGGCAGAGTTTTGCATCACATTGATGCGGATACCAAGGTCTGAGAGGGCATGAAAGATTGAACTCAACTGCTGCTCATTGATGAACGTGTAGTCTGTTACCTTACACGAAATCAGGCATTGGTTTTCTTTGAACACCACCAGTGCGGGCATATGTTCAATAACACAATCATGGATGATGGTACCTGGCAATGAAGGATCATCAAAATTTTTTACAAGCAACGGAATGTTTTTGTTCGCCAACGGTTTGATTGTTTTGGGATGGATGACCGAAGCACCGTAGTACGTCATCTCAGCTGCCTCTTTATAGGGCAATTCTCGAAACACCGTGGCGCCCCTCAGGCGTTTTGGATCAGCAGTCATCACCCCGGGCACATCCTTCCAAATGGTAACGGATTCAGCATGCATGCAAGATGCAAATATGGCCGCAGAAAAATCAGAGCCTTCTCTGCCTAATGTAGTGGTGTTTCCGCCAGGCGTGCATCCAATAAATCCTTGCGTCACTATAATGGAATCATGAATTAATTTTTTTAATTGTTGAATGCGCTGGCATGTTATTTCCCAATCGATTTTTGCTTCGCGATAATTTTCATCCGTTATAATGTATTGTCGTGCATCGATCCATGTCACAGGCAATGAAATTTCTTTCAGGTAATGAAAAAGAATGGTGGAGGAAATCAACTCACCTTTCGATACCACTTTATCATAGAGTTGGTCATCTTCATCCTCATGATTGAGAGACGACTCCAGGTCATTCAACATTTCATTAACGTGTAGGAGTACTTCGGTTGGATTAGCAAACAATTCATTAATAATAGCGTGATGATAATTCGTCAAAGCGATCATTTCATTTATGTAACTTCCGCCAGACCGAAACAAATGAACAATTTTCTCAAGTGCGTTGGTCGTTTTGCCTATGGCAGAAACGACTATTACGATCTGTTGACCCTGGTAACGCTGTAAAATGGACGCCGTATTTCGCACTGCTGCTGCATCTTTAACCGAGGCACCTCCAAACTTAAAAACCTTCATTAATAGTGGACTAATCGATTGCGAATTACATTTGTGCTTCCTTTCTGTGAAGGCACTGGACAAAGATCAGGGAATTATTTCAAAAACGACACATTATGGAACAATCACGAATAGCCATACCCATTGGGACCGCGCTTGACAGATTTATTAAAAACAACCAGGATCAATTTCAATATGCCAGCGGTGAACTGTCACAATTGCTTCGTGATATAGCGCTTGCTTCCAAGGTAGTGAATCGTGAAGTGAACAAAGCAGGATTGATTGACATAATGGGTCCGATAGGATCTACCAATTCAGGTGGTGAACAGCAGCAAAAGCTGGACGTTCTGGCCAACATTCGGTTTACCCGTGCCTTGATAAAAGGAGGTGAAGCATGTGCTTTGGTTTCCGAAGAAGATGAAACGTTTACCGATCTACATAACGATGGCAATTACGTAATCGCCATTGATCCCCTTGATGGATCATCCAACATTGATGTGAATGTTTCCATCGGTACAATTTTTTCAATTTATAGAAGGAAGAGTAAAACGGGCACACCCATACAACAGGAAGATGTTTTGCAATGTGGCGATGACCAGGTCGCAGCGGGCTATATTCTGTATGGATCATCCACCATGTTGGTGTACACAACAGGCCATGGTGTGAATGGATTTACCTATGAGCCTACATTGGGTGAATATGTTTTGTCACATCCCGATATGTCGATACCAGTTGACGGAAAAGTTTTTTCTATCAATGAAGGGCCTTACAATACATTTCCTGAAGGGGTAAAAAAATACATTCAGTATTGCAAAGACAACACCTACACGGCTCGGTACATTGGTTCGCTGGTGGCAGATTTTCATCGTAATTTATTGAAAGGAGGCATTTATGTTTACCCGGAAAATGCCCATGATATAAATGGAAAACTACGCCTCATGTATGAATGTAATGCACTTGCTTATGTGGCAGAGCAAGCGGGAGGCAAAGCCACCAATGGAAAAGTCCGCATCATGTCGATTAAACCAAACAGCTTGCATCAGCGTACGCCGTTGTACATTGGTTCTTCCAATATGATTGACAAAGCAGAAAGCTTCTGATTACTTTGCTTCTTCCTTTTCTTCTTTAGAATCAGAATCAGCTTCTTTCGTTTCCTTCTTTTCTTCTTCTTCTGTAAAAATCTCAGGTGTGTACTGCAAGAGTATGGCATACCACTTCACCAACTTCTTAATGTCAGACACATACACGCGGTCTTCATCGTAATCTACCAATACAGATTTTAGAAAGGCTTTTAATTCTGATGGATCGGCATTGGCATCAATGCCCAGGTCAGCACCAAATTCTGCATTTATTTTTTTCAATACCTCCACAAGGGGCACGGTGCCTTCTTCTGTGGTTGTGTAGATGGAGATCTCATTCAGCAGAGACAACCGATGATGGGTGGTGGCAATTAGTTTGGTCTTGCTCTCATCTAACGATTCGAGAATTACCCCACCTTTGGTGGGGGAAATTACTTTGAATAAACCACCTTTACCCGACACGCTTGCTATTTCTGATAATTTCATCTGTTGATTGTTTTTTATTTTCTTGACCAGAGGTCAACCTTTTTACGCTCTTTTTTAATGAGGCGCAAATCTAACACTTTTCATTTCTAGTTTCCCTAATCCTTGAGTTGCATTTATTAATCATCTATCAAAGGTTGTTCGTTTTAGCTACCACATATCCATTCGGTTTTAACATAAAATGCATAACTTTCAAAACGAACCAAAAGTGGCCAGTGACACAAACGCCCCAAGGGACAACTTTTTAAAATGGATTTCATTCTTACTGAACATCTCGAAGATCTTGATACCGAGTCAAAGTATTTGGCGCATAAAGCGAAGGAAGCAGCCGCACATGCGTATGCGCCCTATTCAAAATTTCTGGTAGGTGCAGCAGTTTTGTTGGAAGATGGAGCCTACATCACGGGCACCAATCAAGAGAATGCAGCCTACCCATCAGGTATGTGTGCCGAGCGAGTAGCACTGTACGCAGTGGCAGCGATGCATCCCGAGAAGAAAATCATAAAAATTGCTATTGTGGCCAGGCGAAAAACAGGGAAGGATCTTTTGCCAGCACCCTCATGTGGTGCTTGTCGGCAAGTAATGTTGGAGTTTGAGATCAGGCAGGGAAAATCAATTGAGATAATCATGCAAGATTACAATCACCATTGGGTAAAAGCTCCGTCAGCGAGTTCTTTATTGCCCTTTGGTTTCACAAAAGAAAACCTGGAGCATGGTGAAAAGAAGTAATTTTCTATTTTTGATAGCATGAAATAGCCATGAACAGCCTTGACACCATAGTCATTATTTTAACTGGCGTATTCCCTGTCTGCCGACAGGCAGGCATGTGTCCACTAAAAAGCATTTATTAACACATGAATTTTTTGCGTAACCGATCATTTGTCAGCTTAGGCGTTTATTTTTTGTTATTGCTTGCTGCGGTTCTCATTATAGAGTACCTCACCATAATGGGCCAACTCACTAGAATAGAGGAGCTGCATTACCATGAAAACTTTGCCCGTCAGGCAGAAGTGAGCGCCCGCAGTATAGTGTCGCTCACCGATGAAGTGCTCGGTGGCAATCAAGAGCACAGTTCGCAGCTGTTGGCGAGCTTGGAGGCACATGATCATGCATTGCAAATTATTGGTAATGGCGGCCGAGTTTATGGCACGGCTATTTTCCTGAAGAAGCTATCACGGTTGCCGCAAATTTCTTTCGTGGAATTACAAAAGCATTGGAAACGCTATCAGGCAACAGCAGTCCGAATGACCGATGAATCTATAACCAATTTGCCAATTCAAAAAAATCAAGTACATGCTCAATGGCTGAGCATGGAAGCGTGGTATGATAAACTGATTCTTGATCTGGATAAAGACCTGGCGGATGCGCGCAACCTCTTCCAGTGGATGTTGATGAGTTGTGTTGTAATTGACTTAGGCCTGTTCGTTATCTTATTTGCATTTCTTTATAAACGCTTCATCCTTCCCTTGAAGGAAATGGAACGCAACACGAAACAGCATGAGCATACGCTTTCACTTGCCAACAACGAACTTGGCCATGTAGCACATGAAGTAAACGAAGTTATTGAACAACTGCGCGATGCTTCTGAATTTGTGAAGCGCATTGGTGATGGTGACCTTACCCTCGACTACAAAGAATTGGATGCACGCTATGTGAAAGGCAAAAACAAACTAGCCGATTCATTGGTTGATATGCAGGGCAAACTTCGCGACTTGAATGAAGAAGACCGCAAGCGGCAGTGGGTAAACGAAGGCCTTGCCAAATTTGTCGATATACTTCGCTCCTCTGATGAAAACATTAGTGAACTGGGCGATAAAATTATTTCGACCTTAACCCAATATACCAAGGCCAGCCAGGGCAGCCTCTACTTGCTAAATGATGAAGAGCCGGGCAATACATTTCTGGAATTGGTTTCGTTGTTTGCTTTCGATATTAAAAAATTTGAAACGCGGAAGATAAAATTAGGCGAAGGCCTTTTGGGCCAGACATTCCTGGAGAACCAGACCACGTTTATTAAAACTGTTCCAGAAGAATACATCCGCATTACGTCCGGCCTTGGTGGCGACAAACCAAAGTCTATTTTGATTGTGCCCTTGAAGATCGACAAAAACGTGTACGGCGTTGTTGAGCTCGCATCTTTTTATGTTTTCAAGGATTATGAAATAGGATTTGTGGAGCGGATTGGTGAGACCATAGCATCCACGTTGGCCACTGTAAAAGCTTCTCAACAGACCATTCGTTTGTTGGATGAATCGAAGTCGGCTACTGAAATGATGCGCTCGCAGGAAGAAGAAATGCGCCAGAACATGGAGGAACTTCAAGCCACGCAAGAAGAGATGGGCCGCAAGGAACGGGATTATATCGCTAAGATTGATCAGTTGGAGAAGGAGAATCATGATGTTTCTGAGGATGAAGCACTCATGAAAGCGCAAAATGAACTTGTCCAGTTGCGGACTGAATCGGAAAGAAAACTTCAGGAATTAGAAGTTAAGCTTAAGAATGTGCCCAAGGGAGAAGATTGGCGTGTTGCTGATGAATTGGAAAAGACGTTTCGGATAAACCTTGAAGCCATCACTATTGCCCGGGATGAGCAGGAGAGGAAAAGAATGTGATGGGACACAAGGATTTTTATTATTATTACTTTTTAAATGCTTTTATTTCAACTAATTAGTACGAATTACTAAATTCATTTATAAAATGATTTGCTTGCCGGGGAATTCAACATATGTAAGATTTGAGAGGCATATCAATCCATTCATGCACCGCCATCATATAATTTTAAACCCTCAAGTAAATTAAGGTCTTTTTTCATGCAGGATATTGACATTGCAGATTTAAAAAGGATATCAGAGCTGATTCATCAGAAGTATAACTATGACTTCCGGAATTACGCCATGTCTTCTTTCAAGCGAAGAGTGCTTCGCATCATGGAGTTAAAAAAATTGACAGTGGAGGCACTCATCCGTAAGTTCACTGATACGCCCAGTTTTATATTTGAATTTCTGGATGAACTCACGGTGAATGTTACCGAGATGTTCCGCGATCCCAGTTTCTGGCGTGTGATGCGTGAAGAAATTATTCCCGCAATTCTCCTGAACCATAAGCAATTTAAGATCTGGCATGCCGGATGTTCTTCGGGAGAAGAAGTGCTCTCCATGGCTATCATGCTAAAGGAAATGGGCATTCTTCATGATGTGACACTTATTGCAACCGACCTTGATGTGAATATTCTTGAGCGGGCCAAACAAGGTACCTATTCGGTCAAAAACATGGAGCTGAATGAAAAGAATTATATACGCTTTCAGGGCACGGGTTCACTTCAGGATTATTATAAAGTTGAAAATGGCATGGCCGTTTTCAATAAAGACCTCTTTATGAATGTCAGCTTCCGCAGGCATGATCTGGTGATGGGCGAAATCTTTAACAAGTTCGACCTTATTATGTGTCGCAATGTGATGATCTATTTCAACCAGTCTTTGCAAAATGAAGTGCTGAAGAAATTTCACGAGAGCCTTTTCAAATACGGCTATCTGGCGATCGGTTCCAAAGAATCGCTGATCTGGTGTGACTATGCTAACCGGTTCATCGTAGTGAACAATGAAGAGAAGATTTATAAGAAAATAAAAGACTAATTGAAGTTGTCAGTAAGCAATGAGCAAATTCAACTTAAATAACAGCTACAAGGCCGTTGTTATAGGAGGTTCTGCTGGCAGCTTCCAGGGAGTGGTAAAAATTCTCTCACAACTGCCAAAAGGGTTTCCGCTGCCTATCATCATGTGCCTTCACCGGTTGAAGCATGTGCGGCATGGGTTTGTGGAAGCGCTTTCAATAAAGAGTGTTGTTCAAGTGACTGAGCCAAATGATAAGGAGTCTGTTAAAAAAGGAGGAGTGTACCTGGCACCCGCAAATTACCATATGTCTGTAGAGCTGGGTCATAATTTTGCCTTATCAACAGAAGAGATGGTAAACAACTCGCGGCCAGCAATTGATATTACGTTAGGTAGTTGTGCCTATGTATATAAAGAGCGACTGGTGGGTATATTGCTTTCGGGAGCGAATAAGGATGGTGCTTTAGGTATGAAATCCATTGAGGATCGGGGGGGGATTACCATTGTGCAGGAGCCTGGTGAATGCATGATAGAAACAATGCCAAAAGCAGCATTAGCCGCAACAAAAATTGATCATGTGCTAAAGGTTGACCAAATTGTATCATTTTTACATGAATTAGATAAGCAATATAGATAATGCAGATTCTAAAAGATTCAAATAAACTGAGCCTGGCACTGGCCATAGTGTTTTTCGTAGCAACACTTTTTAGTGCGTACATGCTATATGCACTGCCTTCCAAGCTTATGCTCACAGAAGGTTATTCATCTGTTTTCCTCTCAACGTATCTGGCAGTAGCAGTAGCCTTTCTGATTGGCCTCTTCACTGTTTACCAGGCCTTGAATACTCAACGCGAAGTAATTGTTTATAAAGAGAAGGCCGAAGAATCCATTGATGATACTGCGGCAGCCGAAGGACAAAAAACCACCATTTCGTTGGAGAGTATAAAGGGAGCCTTAACAGGAAATAAACCTTCTAAAGAAATAGCACAAGACTTCTTGCATGCAGTGTGCAAACAATTGGAAGTGGGTCAAGGCGCTTACTACGCAACTGTTGAAAAAGAGGGTGCCCGGAAAGTAGAATTGATAAATGGCTATGCGCTTAGCATTGGGGAAGGAACTTCAGTGGGATTTGATTTTGGTGAAGGCCTGATTGGCCAGGCAGCTGCTGAAGGCCGCACACTTTATGTTGATGATATTCCAGAAGGGTATATAAAAATTGTCAGTGGTCTTGGAAGTGCTTCACCGCGCTATCTTTTGATAGTGCCCGTGAAAAAGGAAAAATCAGTTTTGGGTATAATAGAACTCGCTTCGTTTAAACCCCTGCATGAAGATCAGCGAAAATTTGTTGAAGAGTCGGCAGCTTTGTTATCAACTAAATTAGCATAACGAATTTACATAGCGTAAAACGCCTATGATCAAAAATATCAACATCAGCGCAAAAGTCACGATCATCATCCTGATCATTTCATTCGTAGCGGTAGGAGCCATAAGCTTCTTCACCTACGACTACAATAAAAGAGCGCAACAAGAGAAGTTTACCTTTACCTTAAATGGATTGGCAGACAGTCGTGCGGAATATTTCAATTCGTATTTTCAAAATGTAGCGGCAGGCATCAAGGTTATTCAACATGCAGATGTTATCACCGAAGCGAAGAGCGAGACGCTAGCGGCAGGATTTGATATGGGATCTGGGTTTGATACACCCGCGGCAACCGAAGCAGAACCAGACTCCGTAGCATCAGAAGAAGTTGAAAAAGTAGTTGAAAAGCCAGCAGCAGATCCGGTACTGGAATTTATTAAAGAACAAAAGGAAGCGTTTGGTTTTGATGAAGTGAGCATAACATCCATTACAGGGGATATCTCCACAACCACAGATACCCTTAAAAATTTTGTGAACATTGATGGCGCTATGTTTAGCTATGGCCAGAAGGAAATTTATTTCGGGCCTGTTTTAAAGCATGGCAATGATTACATAAATTACGTAACGGCCCCCCTAGAGACACCAACAGGTAAAAAATTGTTGATTGTGAAACTCAACCTAAACGAGAAGTTTAAAATCTTGAAAAAATATGGTGGGCTTGGTGAGACAGGTGAAATAATTTTAGCGCGACAAGACCCTATTTCAAATAAAATATTTTACATCAGCCCCTTACGTGAAAATCCTAATGCTCCCATCACTGTCATGGAAGGAGATGAGCAAGAAGTGGTGGTCAATACATTGGAGAACGGATCGTTGTCTACAGAGTCAGAAGACTATCGAAACAACAACACGATGCAGGTGACCCGTAAAATTGAAACGGGAAACTGGGTAGTGATCGCAAAAGTGGATGTTGCAGAAGCCAATGGTGATTCGGGTCAATTAATAAAAGCTTTTATCTACGCCAGCCTTTGCATTTTGGCCTTGACCGTTCTTCTTTCCATGATCATTTCTCGATCCATCACGCAGCCACTATATGCCATGCGCAATAAATTGGGTATGGTGGCGCAAGGTATTCTGCCCGAAAAAGATGAAAGCCATAGCAACGATGAGTTTGGCCAGATGGGTAGCAAGGTGGATGATTTGGTTCAGACACTACGAGAGAATGCAGACTTCGCCAAGCGTATAGGTGAAGGAAAATACGATACAGAATTTAAGGCCGCGAGTGACAATGATGTATTGGGAATGTCACTGCTCAACATGCGCAAAAACCTCATCGAGAATGAGCGGCGTGATAAGGAGCGTAACTGGATTGTGAGAGGTGTGGCTGAGATTAGTGAGATTCTCCGCCTTCATGATTCATTGGACAGCCTGGGCGATGACGTTATTAAATTCATACTCGATAAGATTGGAGCCATACAAGGAGCGTTCTATGTCGTGAATGATGAGAACGAAAATATGCGGATGATCGAGATGCGGGCGAGCGATGCATATGGTCGAAAAAAATATTTGCAAACAAGATTCAAGTTTGCCGAGGGTATGGTAGGCCAGGCTGTAGCAGAACAAGACACTGTTCTGCGCACAGAAATTCCCGATAGTTTTGTGACCATCACTTCGGGAATACTGGGTGATCAGCGACCTACATGTATCCTTATTGTACCGCTAATTACCAACGAAGAGGTATATGGTGTTTTGGAATTTGCCGGATTTAAAAAATTTGATTCCTCACAGGTAAAATTTGTACAAGAACTTTCGCTCATCCTGGCGCGCACCATTTTTAATATTCGTGTAAACGAGCGCACGCGCAAGCTCCTAGAAGAATCGCAGGCCATGAGTAACGAGCTGTCGGAGAAACAGGAAGTGCTCCGCCAGAATGCCGAAGAGATGCAAGCCACCCAGGAAGAGTTGCAACGCACAAACCAACAGCTTGAAGAGCAAATTGAAGAAGTAAATCGCACACAAAAGCGGATGCAGTTGTTGCTTGAAAATGCTTCGGAGGTAATTACCATCTGCGAAGAAGACAAAACCATTCGATACATTTCTCCTTCGGTGGAAACCATTCTGGGATATGCCCAAAAAGAAATCATTGGCAATAGTGATGAAGATAATGTTCACCCCGATCACAAGGAGGTGTTTAGAAGTTTGTTTGCCAAGCTAGAGGAAAATCCTGACGAGAAGGTGACCGTGCAATATGAATACAAAACCAAAGACGGCCTTTACATTTGGATTGAGTCTACCGGTACCAACATGATGACCAACCCTGCCATCCATGGTTTCATTCTTAACTCTCGCGACATTACGGAGAAGAGACGTGCAGAACAAGAGCAACGGATGCGCAGTAAGATGCAGGCGTTATCAGAAAATTCACCTGACCTTATTACGCGTTTGGAAGCGGAATCCATATCGTACATCAATCCGATCATTGAAGCCTACGCGGGCAAAGGCACAAGTGCTTTCTTGAATAAAAAGGTGAAAGACGTAGAACTAGATCCATCTGTATTGAACAAATGGCTGGAGATAGTAGAAGAGGTAAATTCAACTAATGATAAAGTAGCAACGGAAATGGATTTTCCTTCTGAGATGGGAACCCGCGTGATGCAGGTGAATGCCATTCCGGAATATGACGATCTGAATATGTTGGAATCGGTGCTGGTGGTTTCGCACGACATCACCGATCGTAAGGTGATTGAACTGGAGATTCAAAACAAGAACAAGAAAATTACCGAAAGTATAAATTACGCTAAGCGTATACAGAATGCCATTCTACCTAACGACCGCGTTATCAATCGGGCGCTTCCGGATTCCTTCACACTATACAAACCAAGAGATGTTGTGAGTGGAGACTTCCCGTGGTATGTGCAGATTAAAGACGAAATTTTTATTGCCGCAGTTGATTGTACCGGACATGGTGTTCCCGGGGCGTTGCTTTCTTTGATCGGATACTTCTTGCTAAACGATATTGTGAGAAGCCGCAAGATCACTGAGCCGGGCAAAGTTCTGGATTTGCTGGATGAGGGTGTAACGACAACCTTACGTCAAGATGAAGACTCCACTACGAAAGATGGTATGGACATCGCCTTTTGTAAAATAAACCTGAGTGAAAAAGAGGTTGAGTTTGCAGGGGCACACCGACCTTTATACATTATGAAGGACGGGGTAATGGAAGAAATAAAAGGAAATAAATTCCCAATTGGAGGGGGAATATTCAAAAACCAGACTAATTTCACTAACCATAAAGTGAAGTTGAAAAAAGGCGATTCGATTTATTTTAGTTCGGATGGATTTCCTGATCAGTTTGGAGGGCCGGAATCAAGAAAGTTTGGGCCGAAACGTGTGCGTGAAATCATAGGGGCGGTACATCAAAAATCAATGACTGAAGCCATGCATGTTTTTGATACAGAGTGGGAGAATTGGAGGGGTGATACAAAACAAACGGACGATGTGCTGTTAATTGGAATAAAATTTTAATGAAGGTGTTGATTTTGAGCCCCTTAAAAGGCTTAAGATTTATAAAACTTAATATCTTAGCAAACTACAAATACTCTTAGACGCATGAATTTTATTTTTAACCTGCACCGCACCATGATGTCTCAGAATCTGATACTTGTGTATCAGGGGGAATTC
Source organism: Cytophagales bacterium (assembly GCA_038218385.1). GTDB lineage: Bacteria > Bacteroidota > Bacteroidia > Cytophagales > Cyclobacteriaceae > JBBRKB01. The sequence goes on from JBBRKB010000002.1 coordinate 14,929, forward strand.
ACTCAGGAAACGACCAAATCAATTTTGGCCATGGCTGAGCGAAACCTTGACTCCACAGGTGAAGAATCTAGCATTAAGCGGAAGGTTTTCAACGTAATGGTTGAAGCCCTTCAGAATATTGTTAAGCACAGTGATGAGTTGGTAGATGGTGAGATACACAGCCATACCGCTATATTCCTGATTGGAAAAGAGCCTGATAAAATTTCTATCATGGCCGGAAACCCCATTCGAAAAACGAATATGACAGCCTTGAAAGAAAAGCTGGAACATATTAATAGCCTGGACAAAGAAGGCCTAAAGGAATTATACAAGTCTATCATTAAGAACACAACGATCTCCGATAAGGGAGGGGCAGGTTTGGGGTTTGTCGATATGGCGCGTAAGTCAGGTGAAAAATTGGATTTCGAATTCCCTGAGATGTCAAACGACTATTGCTTTTTTTGCCTGAAGGTGAATGTTCCTCGTGATGCTGAAATTTGATATTGAAATAAAAATTTAAAAATTAAGAATACCATGGAAATCTTAAACCTTGAAGGAACAGAAGATACCCCAAAAATAATTCTCGATAAAAAAAATGGGATTTTTGAAATCTCTGGTCGTTCCCTTCCAGAAGACTCAGCTGAGTTTTATCGTCCCGTGCTGGAATGGATCAGCACCTATGGCGATGACCCCAATCCAACCAATGAGTTTGTTTTCAAACTGGAATACTTCAACACAGCTTCTTCAAAACTTATATTGGATGTGTTGTCTGCATTGGAAGATATCAAGGACATGAAAATCATGTGGTATTTCCATGAAGATGACGAAGATATGGAAGAAGCGGGTCAGGAGTTTTCAGAACTTGTTGAGATTCCCTTTGAATTCAAGACATACTAAGTATTATTTATACTAACCACAGGTGTCGGTTATTGATTTTGCTCACGTAGCCTAATCAATAACCGATCATTTTTCAGCCCAAACGATGAGTGAGGAAATACTCAAAGCGCTTACCCAACTTTTTGCTATCATCACCAAACAGGATAGCGGTGTAACCGAACGTGAGCGTCAGTTCGTAATTCATTTTTTTCAAACAGAACTTGATCAGGATTCCGTAAAAGAATACCTGGAACTCTATGATCAATTTTCAGAATACGGAAAAGAGGAAGAAGTAAAAAAGAAGCTCACGTCTGTCAGGGACTCCGTTAAGACACTCGGTATTTGTAAGAAAATCAACAAGACCCTTACGCAAAAGCAAAAGGTAGTTGTACTTATTAAACTACTGGAACTGGTAAGTGCTGATAAAAATTTCACAGCCCAACGGATGGAAATCATAAACACTGTTTCCACGGTGTTTAATATTGATAAAGAAGAATTTGATTTAGTAGAACGGTTTGTTATCAGCGAAGTAGCGCAGGATATTGATTTCAAGGATATTTTGCTTTTTAACAAACAGGAGAAGGCGGCTGAAGGGAAAGTATATAAGCATACCCATGGGCACATTGAAGGTGACCTTGTTTTCATGCGCGTGCGCAGCGTGGATATGTATTTCACAAAATACCTGGGTGAAGAATTGAACACCATGAATGGGTTTATCATGCAACCCAATCGGGTGTATTTGTTCTCACATGGCAGCACCATAAAGACACAAGCAGGCGATGCACAATACTATAGTGACATCGTAGCACATTTCAATGAAGAAATCCGAACGACTAAACTTTCTTTCAATGCGGTCATTGAAGAGTTACGTTTTCCGAACGGTGCCATTGGGCTGCGAAATGTGGTCATTTCGGAAGGGCCGGGGAAATTGATTGGTATAATGGGCGCCAGCGGTGCTGGCAAGACCACGTTGCTCAATGTACTGGCTGGCCTTGTTAAACCAACAAAGGGAGAGCTGCTTGTAAATGGTTTTGAAATCCATTCACAAAAAGAGAGCATACATGGTGTGATTGGATATGTTTCGCAAGATGATTTGCTCATTGAAGAGCTTACCGTTTATGAAAACTTATACTACAACGCGAAGTTGTGCTTCGCTAATTTTAACGAAGAAGAACTTCATAAGCGCGTGATGGAAGTGCTTGAGAACCTCGGCCTTGACCAGCGAAAAGATGTGAAAGTAGGAGGTGTGTTGGAGAAGACCATTAGCGGAGGCCAACGCAAAAGATTGAACATTGCACTCGAACTCATTAGAGAACCCGCCATTCTTTATCTCGATGAACCCACTTCCGGTTTGTCATCACGGGATTCTGAAAATGTTATTGACTTATTGAAAGAACTTTCCCTTAAAGGAAAACTGATATTTGTTGTTATCCATCAGCCATCGTCCGATATCTATAAGATGTTTGATAAGATGATCATCATGGATACGGGTGGCTACCCGGCCTATAACGGACCTCCTGTTGAAGCCATTACATACTTTAAAAAATCCACGTTACAAGCGGATAGCAACAGAGGTCAATGCGAGACGTGTGGTACTGTAAATCCCGAACAAATCTTCAACATCATTGAAGCAAAAGTGGTGGATGAGTACGGTCAGCCAACAAGCAAAAGAAAAATTTCACCGCCCCAATGGAACGAATGGTACAATGAGCGGTTCAAGATTCAGAAGGTAGAAGATATAAAGGAACAACCCCCTCACAGTCTCACACTTCCTAACAAGTTCAAGCAAACGATTATTTTCACTACGCGCGATACGTTATCGAAGCTTAGCAACAAACAATATTTACTTATCAACTTATTGGAGGCGCCCTTGTTGGCGATTATTCTTGCTGTCATTACCAAGTACAGAAGTGCACCGGGTGGCAAGGAATATCTGTTTAGATTTAACGATAACTTCCCGGCCTTCTTGCTCATGAGTATTATCGTGGCACTCTTTATGGGCCTTACTGTGAGCGCGGAAGAAATTATTCGCGACCGTAAAATTCTTAAGCGCGAATCTTTTTTGAACTTAAGCTGGAACAGTTACCTGCTTTCAAAGTTGATCATCCTTTTTACTTTTTCTGCGGTGCAGACGTTTACTTTTGTGTTGGTCGGCAATTTGATTTTAGAAATTGAATGGAGTATGCTGCTTCCTTTCTGGTTCGTGTTGTTTGCCATCTCATGCCTGGCCAATGTTATTGGATTGAATATATCATCAGCGTTTAATTCAGCTGTGACGGTATATGTATTAATACCACTTCTTCTGATCCCACAAATGATTTTGAGTGGTCTGTTATTTAATTTTGATAAACTTAACCATCTGATAAGTACGAAAGGGAAAGTACCTTTGGTGGCCGACATGATGGCTTCCCGGTGGGCGTACGAGGCACTGGCTGTTTATAATTTTAAAAATAATTCGTATGAGCAACCTTTTTATGATTACGACAAGTTCGAATCTCAGGCAGACTTCAAGGCGAGTTATCTTCATGATGAATTAACAGCTAAACGGAAATTTATTGCTGATAATATTAAAAGTGATAACGATACGATCATAGCCAAAATGAAAAAAGACCTGGCTATTATTGAAGAGAACATTAAAGCAGAAAAATACCGTGAAGGACTGAAGGGCGTTGATTTTGATAAAGAATGGACACTTGCAGATTTTACTCCAGCATTTGATAATATGTTGGAAGAATATTTTATAAACTTCAGGAAGTCGTATCAATTGCTTTACAATAAGGTAGTGGGGGCTCGTGAGCAGAAAATGTTTGAACTGGAGAATAAGGAAGGTAGTGGATACGATGTAAACCGTTATAAAGATCTTTACTACAATGAAAGCCTGGCTGATCTTCTAAAAAATGTGAAGGAAAAGGAACGGATTATAGAATTTGATGGCCACTTGGTACAGCAGATCAACCCGATTTTTCAAGATCCTGAAGCATCCGGTCCCTTGGATTACCGGGCACAGTTCTTTGCGCCTTCTAAAAATCTGTTTGGACAGCCCATAAGCACCTATTTTTTTAATATCTTAGTGATTTGGGCAATGACCCTGATGTTCTACATTGCGTTGTATTTTGAAGCCTTACGGAAGGGGATTGACTATCTGGGCAAAGTTCGTTTACCGAAAAAGAAGTAAGTCACGGTTGTGACTTTTTGGTGGAGAATGCCGAATTTTTAAATTTGTAAAAGTATAATTTTAACATTATGAGAATTTTATCTGCCGGGTTGCTTGCCTCTATTCTCCTTCTCTCTGCTTGTGGCACTGGCAAAAAGACGGATGAGCAGACCTTTTTGGAGGGTCTGGATACCACCAAGACCGAAGGGCCAACCATATCCGAAGAGGTTATTGGAAGCATTCTGGAGACTATTCCAAGTCCTCTTGAAATTTCCGTTCTGCTTAAAGAAGCCGGAAAAAAATATAATGCAGGATACCTTAACTCACCCGATAATATTTCAAAGTACAACAGCAACTACAAGAAGGCTCTCAACTTGGGCGTATATGGTACCGATCTGGGATACACAAACATATACGAGCAGAATCAGGAAGGCATAAAATACATTGCTTCTATAAAAGAACTCGCTAATGGATTGAACATTGGGCAGTTCTTCGATATGGAAACGATTGGAAAATTAGCATCAAACAGCAAAAACCTGGATTCATTATTACTTATAACAACACAGAATTTCAACACCATCAATCACTACCTGCAAACACAGAACAGGGCAAACTTAAGTGTGCTCCTGCTTACCGGTGGATGGCTTGAAGCACTTCACATTACATGTTCTGTAGCCGCTGTAAACCCAGATAATAAAGAACTTCAGGAGACGATTGGTGCACAAAAAATCATTCTCGAAAACATCATGTTGCTCGTTTCTTTCTACAAAGACAGCGATCAGAATATGGCATTATTGTTGGCAGACCTCACCGAATTAAAGGCCATTTTCGATAAGGTTAACATTACATATACTTATAAAGAATCCACCTTTGAAGTAGTAGATGGAGTGATGGTGATTAAAGACAATAGCTCTAGCACCATTGAGATCACCAAAGAAGACATAGACAATATCCGGAATCAGACCGGTAGTATTAGAAGTAAGATTATTAGTTAATATATTCTCCATATGAAGAAGTTTGTATTTTTTGTTTTGGCAATTTTTGTTCTGAACGCATGGGATGTAATAGGACAATGTAACTCTGAGGTGCTCAGCAACCAATGTATTCCTAAGCTCGCTGCCGGGTTCAATTTTTTAAAGAGTTATAAAATAGAGAAAGGCGGAAAGGAATTTGTTGAATATTCTTATGTGTTTACAAAAGGAACACAATATATGATCAACATCTGCGCTGCCGGCCAAGAAACGGATGGTATTATTGTAAGTTTGTTCGACTCCAATAGAAACAAGGTAGCATCTAGTAAAATTAACGGCCAATTTATCAGCGCCATGGCCTACCCTTGCAATACCACAGGTATCTACTACATTCAATATTCTTTCGATGGATCTACAAGTTATTGCGGAGGCAGTGCGCTGGGATTCAAACGTTAAAAAAATCTTTTTAACATAAAAAAAGAGGCAGCCTTATTAAACAAGACTGCCTTTTTTGCTTTTCATATGACTTCTTAGCCTCATCCTCGCGTAAGAGCGAATGGTCATGAAGACTAAACATTATAAAGAAGCTACTTCTTCCCAATTCTCTACTTGAATTTCATCCGTGCTATTGATCCCACTTTTTCCGCTATAAAATAAGATGCCTTTGCTTTGTGGTTGATACTTTAGCCAATAACGAATGCCGCTTGTCATCTCGGAATTTATTTTTTTTCCGGCTTTCACTTCAATAGCGAATGTCTCACCATTCTTCTCCAACAGTAAATCTACTTCATTGCCTGTGCTGTCTCTAAAGAAATACATGCCGCCAGCCAGTCCTTTGTTGTACCGGTTTTTACGAATTTCGGTAAGTATCCAATTTTCAAATAGCGCACCATAGTGAGGATGTTTTAACACTTGCGTTTCATTTTGTATTCCCAGTAAATAACAAAGTAGGCCTGTGTCATAGAAGTATAACTTAGGGGATTTTATAATGCGTTTGTTAAGATTGTTATAATAGGGTTGAAGCAAGTAGATAATGTAACTGCTTTCCAAAATCTGCAACCACGATTGAATGGTTTTGGAGTCAACGCCTACACTCTTAGCGAGCGCATCTTTGTTAACGAGTTGGCCGGCATAGCCTGCGCACAAATATAGAACCCGAGTGAAGGCTGCGAGGTTACCGATGTTCTTCAGCAAGCGCACGTCACGCTGCACGTAGGTTTGCACATAGCTGCCCATCCATTTTACAGGATCGATACCTTGTTGCCATATTTCGGGATAGCCACCGGTGAAGATATGTTTTTGAATTTGGGTTGAAGCAAGCTTGGCATCACGCAATTCGCCATACGACAACGGGAGCAGTTCCAGATAGCCAACGCGTCCGGCGAGCGACTGTGAGATTTGTTCTTGTAATAAAAAATTGTTTGATCCTGTTAGAATGTATTTTCCGCGCTGTTGGGTGTTGTCAAGAATCTCTTGGAGATAGCGAAACATATTCGGCACACGTTGTACTTCGTCAAACACAGCGCCGGTCTTTTTATAGTCCGTTAAAAAACCTTCTGTGTCGGCCTCTGCCAACGCTTGTATTCTAGGATTTTCAAGATTGACATAGGGCTTTTCCCCAAAGACGATTTTACTCAAGGTTGTTTTCCCACTTTGCCTGGGGCCTACAATGCTTACCGCACGAAACTGCCGCGCTGTTTGAAGCGCGTCCTTTTCAATGTGGCGTAAAATCGTTTTCATGTTCTCTTCAATCTGGTATAGCCTTCTGGAATTAACCCCTATACTGTAGTACCTCTAGGGCTGATTCCGAATTTACAAATATATGCAATTCTGGAATCTAATTCCGGATTTACCAAAATTTGCAATTCAGGAGTGTGATTCCGTATTTACAATAATTTGCAGATCTGGATTGTGACTCCGGATTTGCATAAATCTGCAGATCTGGAATCTAACTCAGATTTACAATTAAAACGTATAAAGGAAGGATGTTTATGGATTGGCAAGTTGGATAAACTGCGCGAGGGTTATTGCCTTACCGTTGTACTCAATCCGGATGGCTGCGTCTTTGATGCCGCGGTCAATTACTTGTTTACGCGCATGTTCCGCAGAGCGCAAAGAATTAAATGGAGCCAGATAATAATAGGTGATACCATTGGCAGTTTTTGATTCAACACTTCCTATGTCTTGCAGTTCTAAAAATTGCAAGTTGTGTTGTCGTTTGAAAACGCCTATGGTGACTTTAAATTCCACTGAGGGAATTGTACGATCGCCATATTGATCAAGCAGTGTTTCATAGTTCGATTGTCCGTTGCCAGTTGAACTTGTTGACTTGCTCATGGAGAATGTAAACTCTGCTCGTCTATTCAGCATGTGTTGGTCTTCCGTGCAAGACAAGCAAGTTGTCGCTGGCTGCGTTTCGCCAAAGGAATTGCGTGTAATTCTACTCTCGTTGATACCACTTTTCTCAACAAACTGCGCCACTGCTTTAGCGCGTCTTTTTGAGAGCGAAAAGTTATACGACTCTGAACCTCGATCATCGGCGTGTGCATTCACATACACGTGGAGATGTGGGTATTTTTCGAGTAGTGATGCGACATTTTGTATCGCTTGCTTGTCTTTATCATCCAACATCGTGGTATTAAAGTCAAAATAGATATTGTTAATAGAGACCATGTTGCCCGGCTGTAGTGATAAGTGACGTTGGAAGAATGCCGTGTCTCTGCTGATTGCCTGAAGTGTACCATCACGTAAAAATGTTTTATGGCCATCTCCTTTCAAATACAATTTATGTTGCTCTTCTATTATTTCTTTAACCACCACCTGGCTGACGATAAAAACGTGTGAAGCTTCATCTTCATTGAGGATGATGACTACGTCAGAGGTTGGATCTACGCTATCGTGTTGGGGGTCGGTCATGTTTGTCTCGGCAGAAGGGGTCTTCATCACGGTAACTGCCGGCACGACCGGTACGAATAATTTTTTAACGAGTCCGTTACCAGACGGTTTTACCAACGCGGTTGCAAGATGAGCGTTTTCATTCCCATTTATTATTACTGAATATTCGCGATCTCGTTCTCCGATAAAATTCACCGTTCCTTTTTGAAGCTTGGCGGAAATAGTGTCACCTGTTGTTTTGTCCCTCACAGAAACACTGCCTTCTTCCAATGGTTGACCTGTTTCATCTTCGATACGCAGCACTACGGGAACTTCATTTTCCTTTAACTTAACGGTAGAAATGAGGTGGATCATTTTACTTTTATCGGCTGCGGGCTCGGCAACTGACGGATACATTCCACTATATCCATCTTTGTCGGCAATGATGACGAATGCAGTTCCGTTGGGGAGTACGAAGTCGATATTTCCTAGCGAATCCGCCGTGTGCTTTTCATCGGCTTCCAATAGACTTATCAGCGTTATGTTGGCGAAGGATAAGTCTGTTTGATCGTCTTCGCGAACTACATGCGCGCGAATAGTGATGATTTGTTCAACGGGAACCGGCTGCGGAATTGTGAAAATCATTTTACTTACTAGTGCCGAGCCTGTTGGTATTGACAAGTCTTTGAGCAATGAAGGTTTATTATTTTGAATGGCTTCAATGGAATAATCGCTGCCTTTTTTTCCGGAGAATGTAACTAAGCCACCATCGGAAAGAAAGGCATCGACCTTTTCTCCCGATGCTTTGTCCGTAACGATTACTTTGGCATCTTCTATCTTGTTCCCCTCCTCATCTGCCAATTGTATGATCGTTGCTACTTGATCGTCATGAGCCAGCACCATCGGTACCGGGTGCACAATGGAAGTTCGGTCGGTGCCGCGTTCCGCTACGCCCGAATGCATTCCGCTGTAGCCATCCTTGCTAGCAAATACTATATAAGCTGTTCCTTCCGGCATTGTAAACGTTACTTCACCTTCCGTGTTTGCTGTACGTTTAACGTCATCATCGGCCATGCTGATAATACTCACGTCAGCCCCCTCCATTGAAGTGTTGTCTGAAGCTTTAAACGCGCGCGCTGCCATGTTTAGAGTCAACGGTTGGTTTTGATGCAATACAATGGAAAGCTTATCCGCTGGTTGTGCATCCATGCGTATATTAAGCTCTTCCTGCTCCGAACGATAGCCTTCATGATTTACTTTAATGGAATATTGTTTTCCGCGTTCTCCCACAAAAGAGACAACGCCCTTTTTAATTTCTACAAGCTGGGATTCGCCAGTTGCTTTATCAATGACATAGGCATTGGCATCAGTAAGAATCTTACCATCTTCATTCAACACAACGATCATCACCGGAAGCGCCTTATCTTCCAACCCCTGTACAGATACAGGATGTGTTATTGAATTTTTATCCGTTCCTTTTTCGGCAACTCCGGAATGCATCCCGGACACATCACCAGCCGAACCGATAACCATATACGCGGTACCTTCCATTAATTTAAATTCCACTCTGCCAGCTGAATCTGCTTTTAACACTATATCATCTTCGAGAAACGTGATTATTTTAACATCGGCATAGGGAAGGGGTGTGTTGTCGATTGCATTAAAGATGCGTGCCGCCATGATCAGTTCACGCTGAGACGTCTTAAGCACCATATACCAGGTCTTAGTGCCAGTGTCATTTGCTTTCACGTGTATGATTTGATGCGTGGTATCTCCTCTTTCATTTGCTATCAGCACGTCATAGTCATGCGCCTTCTCTCCCATGAAACTCACCATTGAATTTCCTTCCTGGTTTTCTAATACGTGGCCAGTGGTTAAGTCTGTTATCGTAATTTGGGTAGCGCTTTTCGAAAGCCCTTCATCATCTTTAATGTAGCCTACACACGCTACTTTTTCCGGATCTCCAAATGCGGGTATCTGATGAGTGTAGTGTGCGGCATCCTCCGTAGGTTTTACAATGCTTGACAGCATACCACTCTTACCATCTTTCGTGGCGATCATAACAAAGGCATCCTCTTTCGGTAGAGAAAAATGCACGTCACCATTTTGATCGGATACCAACGTAGTGTCGTGTCCAGATGCTGTCATCAATTCAATGGTAGCACCAGCCAGCGGCTCTTTGCTTTTGCCATCATAGAGATGGGCGAGCAGGGGTATCTCCGTGCGATAGGTAAACGTAAATAGATCATCATTGCCCGTACGGGCTGAAGCAAAGTATCCTACTTTACCATCTCGCGTTATGTAAGAGAAATCGTCCGATGAAGAATTGATAGGAGCTCCTAAATTCGCGGGTGGCGCAAAGCCATTGCCGGTGATGTTGCTTTTAAAAATATCCAAGCCACCTAAGCCACCACGACCGTTGGAGGAAAAGTATAGTGTCTTATCGATAAAAAAAGGAAACACTTCATTTTCTGCGGTATTGATTGTGGGACCTAAGTTAAATGGTTGTGACCAAGTGTTGTCAACAGCGCGCTGCACACGGTAGAGATCGGAACCTCCATAACCACCGGGCATATCGGAGGAAAAATATAATGTATTGCCATCTTCCGAAATGGCCGGATGGGCAAAGGAATAATTCGGCAGATCAAAAGGCATGGCCTTCAGTATCCAGGTTTTGTTATCCGGTGAACGTACTGCATCATAAAGGCCGAGATGCCGAACAGCCGCTTTTCCATCGTGGCTATCTTCTGCCGGTTTATTCTGGTTTACAATCATCTTCGACCCGTTTGCATAGAATGCTGCGGGTCCCGCGTGAGATTTTGTGGACGGTGATTTATTTAATAATATGGGTTTGTCAAAACTACTTTGCGAAAGCGATTTACTGTAATAGAGATTTAAGAAATAGCTGTCATCCCAATGATATTTTTTGCGGGAGGCACCCTCGCTCCGCGCGGAGGTAAAGACGATTCCATCTTTGTAAAAAGCAGGGGCAAACTCAGCGGCCGAAGTATTAAGCGTTAGGCTAGTGATTTCATAAGCACCTGAATCAAGATAAAATTTTTCATTATGGATCACGTCATCTAATAATTTTTTAGGAAGACTTGTAGCGGGTTCAGTGGCAATCCATTCGGTGAGAAATCCGATAGCAGCATCTTTTTTTCCTTGCGAAATAAGGGTTTGCTCATAGGCATATTTGTCTTCTTGTGTAAAGGATGCATCATTTGCTTTCGCCTTCGAGTACCAAGCTTCAGCATCCTTAAGATTGTTCATGCGTCTATAACTGCGCGCAAGCTTTAGCATATTCTGTGCGCTTGCGTCTGTGTTTTTTAATGCTCTTTCATAGTAGGTTGCTGCCGCTGCATAATTTTTACTTTGATACAAGGAGTCAGCAAGGTGTGAATAGGCATTACTGCTCTTCTGTGCATATGCAACATTTATTGTTAACATCAGAAGAAAAACAAATGAAAGGCGTACCATAAAATTAAAAATAACGAGGTGATAAAACGATGTCTTTATTTTTCTTGATGCGGTAACCTAGAACGAATTCATGAGTTCCCGATTGAATAGCCGAAAGTGCATTGATCGGATATCCATAGGAGTAACCAACATTTAGTTGATCATTAATGATGAATTGTAAAAGCCCATCTACAGAGTCTTTCATGCGGTATGATACGCCTACCCAAACTTTCTCTTTGATAAACAAATTTGCATTAATGTCATATTGAAAGGGGCCGTCAGCCACCCACTTCAAAAGTACATTGGGTTTTAATTTTAAATCGGCGTTAAGATCCATTACATATCCTGCCGAAAGAAAATAATGTTGTTGTTGACGCGCCGTTAAAAACGGATCGGATGCGTTCCATTCGTTTCGTATAACGGTTGGTATTGAAAGTCCAAGATATATTTTTTTTGTATAATAATACACGCCTAGTCCTAGATTAGGAAGCCACCGGCTTGGGTTATAAGCGAAGGAAGGATCTGGTGTTGCGTCTGCACTGATTATATTGAGTGATGAATAATTTGAGTTATAGTAGCTCGCACCAGCTTGTGCCCCAACAGATACTTGGCCATTGGTTGACACGGGAATGTGATACGCATACGTGCCATACAGCGTGTATTGATTGGTAACACCAATTTTATCATGCATCAATAATCCGCCCGCTGAGGAGCGCGTAAACTTTATAGGTGCATGGCCTGAGAATATTTGTGTCTGAGGTGCACCCTTAATTCCGGTCCATTGGTTGCGAGCAGATGCGGTGAGCGTTGCAGACTCATGGGTGCCGGTGTATGCAGGATTGATCACCAAGCCGTTAAACATGTACTGCGTAAACAACGGATGCTGTTGGGCATATCCCGCAGTTAGCGCACAAG
>JBBRKB010000003.1:0-25845 GCA_038218385.1 Cytophagales bacterium
TTAGTAAATGGCTTTATTATTCCTTGAAAGTTGTCTAATATATCTACATGACTAACTTTATTCAATGCTATTTTACTTCCTCCCATGGACATAGTTTTGTCTGTTGGGCTTTCATAAACCTGAATAGTTCCGTTCCACCAAGATGCTCTTCCCCAGCTTAACAGTTCATAGTTTACCTCGTCCGAATTGGCGTTAGAATAATTTTTATATCGCTTTTTTGTTGTCATCAAACCATAAGAACTGCAGCCTGAATCATAATACATTATTTGTTTTTTGTTATCGATAACACAAGGCAACATCAATTTTCTGCCTTCAAAATGGAATGTTTCAAATTCATGATTTTTTGTCATCCAGTCCTCACGTTCCCTATAAAACTGTATAGCGTAATTTTTAAAATCTATCTCTGTTATATATTCACTTATGAAATCAGAGCCTATTGAGCCAAGTGATTTATAAACTAAGGTGTCATTTTTCGTAAAGGTTTCCCCAGAATATTCAACAATCTCAATCATCTTAAAATAAATTTGACTGCCACCCAATTTTATCGATAATTCATCAATAAAACTTTTCCCATCCATGTCTAAAGTCTTAAAATTCAGTCCTATTTTTTTTAAAGAATTTAATGAACTTTCGTAAATGATTGTACTTGGTGCTCCTGTATCAAATTGAAAAAATAATTTATTTGGTATATCTTCTATTTCTGCTGGGATAACCATAGCTGCCTTTTCTATGGTAAAACCTTGCACAGTTTTCACCGAAGACAAACCAAATTTTATGGGTTGATAGTCAGTCGAAAATGAAAGATATTTTGGTGTCTCCTTGAAGAAATAATTATTAAAAAAAACTATGCCTATAATTAAGGTAATAAACAGGACAGAAAACAATGACGCTAAAGCTATTAATATTTTCTTTTGATTTTTCATTTTATATTTTGACTATAGTTTTACTAAGTTTTTTGAAAAATCAATATTTTTTAATTTTAGTTCTTTTATTAATTCTTTCAAGTTTTAAAGCTCTCCCGCTAGCTAGCGAAGCCAAAAGCTTAGATATTGGGGAATTGGCCACAACAACCAAATAAACACATCTTTGATATTTGGCGGATATCAATCATGCTTGATATATCCCTTTTGATAACACCCCCTTCTTCTCTTTTAAAAATACCAGATCGAGTAAATTCAATTGTTGCCAACTCAATTTGTGATAATTTTTCACTATCTCAAAATCCAATGCTCATTAGTTCTTGCGGCTCCTTTAATATCGGTCAGTGTTTTGACTCACGAGACGGGAGACTCTTCGGAGAATTAAGTTTAACAAATCTATTTCAGTTTCTTTTTCGGCTTGCCTTCACCGATTTGTTTGGCGTTTAGCTTACTCACCACCTTGTCTCCCGTTCTTACTTCAATTTCTTTTCGTGCATTTCCGGCAACAGCTCCACCTTGATTAGCAATTACTTTGCTTTCATCTAATGTGCCTGGCTTTTTCTTTTTTGAAATTTCCGAAGTGGTTGCATCTGCCAACATATTTAAAACCAGTTCCAAATTGGTCATGTTGTCGCGAAGGTTTTCCTTCTTCAAGTCCTTATGTTTCTTGTATTGCTTTACTGATTTCCCGCTCCAAGCTTTCGTAATAATGTCAGTGAGCATCGCGAAGTCCATTCCTTTTTGTACGCCTCGCTTTTCCCACTCATCCGTTAACTCCTTTCTTACCTCTATACTTTTTAAGCGTTGGCTTATCCAAGCTTTGGTGTAGCCCTTTGCCAGATACGTTTCCATGGCGCGGTCAAAGCTTAATTCCGGGTCTTCATTTTCTTCAATGCGTTCGTAGCCTACTTTTGCTAACCATTGCTTAAAGGGTTCTGCTTTTGGAGAAGGGATGGACTGAATTAACCTTAAAACCTGTTCTGTATCAGCCACATCCGTAAGTCTCATTTTACCATCCTCCGCCGCCATTTTCAACTGTCCGATATTATCGGACAGTTGACTTCCTTCCTTTGATAATTTGGCTTTTAAGTCGCTCCAGTATTTTCTCGGTCTATCTGTTCCAGTAAGTGCCTCGATCACGTCAATAATAGAGAAATACCATAATTCCCTCTCCTCATCCCATTGGGTTCTGACTTTTTTTGATTCAAATAATTTAATGTTACTCATCGTTCTTTGATTTATCGTCAGTCAATCTCTTTTTGAGTTCATCCAGTCTAATGGTTTGCTTGTCCATTTCTTTCAGAGTTAAAACTGCTGCTGTCATTTCAATCATCATGATGTATGCTTCAGAAGAGTCCACTTGAGACTCTTCTGAGAATTAAATGCCAAGCGAAAAATTTCAATCGATTATTGCACAATAAAGCAAGGAATCCAGAACACTTTATTAGCTCGTCTTTTCTTCGCGCGATATAATTTTACCAGACTGCTTGTTTTTCAAAATCACTTTGTTGGTGCCGTAATGTGTTACCTCTTGCTTTACCAGGTAATGATCATCATCGTACGACTCAAGATGTGCATCCTTGGAAACCCCTGTTTTACCTCTCCAAACATCGAGTTTAACTGGTTCCCAAAGTTTTGATTTTGCAGATCGATAGGCTGCATCTAAAACGGAATTGACAACATATCCATCGTAAAATGTTTCCTTTGGTTCTGATCCTTTTTCCATTGCTTCAAACATATCTTGAAACATGTGATTGTAGCCCAATTCATTTAGTTCATCTCCAACAGGAAAAACCCAACCTGTATTGCTCTCGGCTTTTTCCGCTACATAGTTCGCGCTCTTACCTGTGGTGAACATTTCAAAACCTGTCCGCATAAAACTATTGATCCAGATGGTTCCTTCTGTTCCCATTACCTCATCACGCAAGTCGAGTCCGCCACGAAATGTCCAGCTTACTTCGAATTGTCCAATCGCTCCGTTTTCATATTTTACTAGTCCAATCGCATGGTCTTCCGCATCGATAGGTTTTACTTGTGTATCGGCCCAACACATTACCTCTACGGGTAAAATATCTTTGCCAATGTAACTCCTGGCTATTTCAACACAATGACAACCCAGATCGAGAATGGCTCCACCACCTGCTTGTTCAATATCCCAAAACCAATCGCTATGTGGACCAGGATGTGTCTCTCTTGACTTCGCCCACAAGATTCTTCCCAATGCACCCGCCTTCACACTTTCATTCGCCTTGATAAATTTTGGGGTGTACACCAGGTCTTCCAGGTAGCCATTAAAGATTCCGGCCTTCTCTACTGCCTCCATCATGCGCTTGGCTTCTTCAGCATTTCTTCCTAATGGCTTGGTGCAGATGACGGCTTTCTTGTGTTTGCAACAGAGGTTCACAGCCTCTTCGTGAAGGTTGTTTGGAAGGGCTATGCATACTACCTCCACATCGGGATGGGCGATAGATTCTTCCATATTGATTGTGCTGTGCGCAACCTGATAATCCGTAGCAAACTTTTTTGCGCTTTCATCGCGGCGTGAGTAGATGCTTACAATTTTATCTTTGCTTCTGTACCCTTGGATAGAGTCTGCATAAAACCTTCCGATAAATCCGGAGCCCAGCATGGATATTTTCATATGTAACTAATTTTTTATATTAATAAGAAACAGAAAGTACGAGTGACAAAGTACAAATTAATTTATCATTACGACATGTTCCTCTTTCTAAATTTTTCTGCTCAAACACATTGAAGAGGAGAGGAATTCGATATGAGGAAATTCGGTGGTGGAAAGTACGACTGAATTGTAATTCGTGCTTCAAGTCTGCCTGCTTATCAGTTCTGTAGCAAATTCTTGAAGTGGCAGGCATTTAAGTGATGTGCTTATTTTGTGAAGCGATTGGAATCCCTTTTTAAAATAGGCATTGATTTTTTTATCGGTGATGGAAGAGATGGAAAGGTCATTGAATATTTCCATCACGGCTTTTATTTTTCGCTTGCTCTCTGATTTCTTTTTAGTGGCGAGCCATTGGCTAAGATTACTTCGTTGATTCCTGGAAGCTTTCTCCAAAGCCTTAATCATCAGAAATGTTTTCTTGTTTGCCAGAATGTCACCACCTACTTGCTTACCAAATTTTTTTGGATCGGCGTAGGCATCGAGCAAGTCGTCTTTCAATTGAAACCCAATGCCAATATTAATTCCAAATTCACGCAGCGCCTTCCGCTGTTCTAAAGTGCCACCACCGAGTATCGCACCCAGCTCCAAACTAAAGCCAAGCAACACCGCAGTTTTCTGTCTGATCATGCTAATGTATTGCGCTTCTGTTACATTATCCATGCACTCAAACTCCATGTCCCACTGCTGGCCTTCACATACTTCTGCGGCACACCTATTAAACGCCTTCAATACCTCTGTCAAATATTCCGGTTCGAGCTTGCTGAAAATTTCATACACCTTCACTAGCATTACATCGCCTGAAAGGATGGCCGTGTTTACATTCCATTTTTCATGAACGGTTTTATAACCTCTTCGCAAGGGAGCGTTGTCCATGATATCATCATGCATCAAGGTGAAGTTATGAAATGCTTCAACGGCTATGGCATAAGGCAATGCGGGCTTTACATTGTTTTTAAAAAGCGAATAGGTAAGCAAGGTAAGCATGGGCCTCAACCGCTTGCCTTTTAGCTCCATTAAATACCGAATGGGTTCGTAAAGCGATTCCGGTTTTTGTCCGTATTTATTTTTCTTTATTTCTTTATCAATCAGTTCCTGATAGTGATCAATCTTGCCCATGGTTACGCTTCATTCAAACTTTCATCTTTTGCAAAAACAAGATCGATCAACCGCTTGTCAATATCTGTTTTTTTCACACGCACCATAATCTTATCGCCCAATGTATACACTTTACCATTTCGCTTTCCCATGATGCGGTATTTCTTTTCATCGAATTCATAAAAGTCATCATTCATATCGGCCATGCGAATCATGCCTTCACATTTCGTTTCAATTATTTCAACATAAATGCCCCACTCGGTCACGCCTGAAATCAATCCCTCATACGGACGCTTCTCAGCGCTTGCCATAAATTCAACTTGCTTATATTTAATGGACGCGCGCTCGGCATCTGCTGCACGTTTTTCACGCTCAGAAGAGTGTTCACATTTTTTTTCATACTCTGCTTTGTTCACGGAATTTCCGCCTTCCAGGTAATGTTGCAAAAGACGGTGCGCCATCATATCCGGATACCTGCGGATGGGCGAAGTGAAATGTGAGTAATGTTTGAATGCCAATCCAAAGTGTCCTTTCTGATCGGTGGAATACTTTGCCTTCGCCATCGCACGTACAGCCAGTTGCTGCAACACACCTTGCTCTGGTTTTCCTTCTATTTCATCCAGGAGTTTATTCAGTGAGCCAGAGATTGAATTTTCATCCACACTAATCTTGTGACCAAACTGTTTGGCAAATAAGGCAAAGTCTTTTATTTTTTCAGGATCGGGATGGTCATGGACACGATACACATACGTATTTTTCTCTTGTCCCTTTTTCATGTTATAAATAAAGGTTGCTACCTGTCGATTGGCGAGCAACATAAACTCTTCGATCAACTTGTGCGCGTCCTTTCGCACTTTCGGAATCACAGCCAGCGGCTTCCCCTTTTCATCAAGTTTGAATTTCACTTCTGTTGTTTCAAAGTTGACAGCGCCATTCTTGAACCGCTCTTTCTTTAACTTGTGGGCAATCTCATTCAAGGTTGTAAGCTCTTCTGCCAACGTTCCCTTTTTCTTTTCCAAAACCTCTTGTGCAGCTTCGTAACTAAATCGTTTGATCGAATGGATGATCGTTCTGCCAAACCATTCTGATTTCATTTTTCCATTCACATCCAACTCAAATACAGCAGAGAATGTAAGTTTATCTTCATCAGGCCGCAGCGAGCAAAGCGCGTTCGACAATCTCTCCGGAAGCATGGGAATTGTTCTATCAACCAGGTAAACAGATGTTGCCCGGTCGTACGCTTCTTCTTCTAGTGCCGTATTGGGCACTACATAATGTGTGACATCGGCAATGTGTACACCGATTTCAAAATTTCCATTCTCAAGTTTTTTAAACGACAATGCATCGTCAAAATCTTTCGCGTCTTCCGGGTCGATGGTAAAGGTTGTGATGTCGCGGAAGTCCCTGCGTTTTTTTATTTCTTCTTTGGTGATACCTTCGTCAATCATCATCGACTCCTTCTCAAGTTTCTCGGTAAACTTGAAGGGCAACCCAAACTCGGCCATGATGGAATGTATCTCCGCCTCGTTCTCGCCTGCCTTGCCTAAAATTTCTACAACTTTGGCTTCCGGGCTTCTATCCCCTTTGGGCCATTCCGTTACTTCTATGATCACCTTGTCGCCCGCCTTGGCTTTATTAATGTTCTCAGGATAAATAAAAAAATCCTGATGCATCTTGCGGTAGTCGGGAACAACAAATGCATACTCACGTGATTGCTCAAGCCTGCCGACAAATCGGTTACGTGAACGGGTCACAATTTCAGTTACTCTTCCTTCCGGATGTTCGCCATGCCGTGTTGGAAGAATGAAAAACTTCACTGTGTCTCCATCAAAGGCTCCATTCAAATCTTTGCCCTTCACATATACATCCGACTGGTCAGCGCCAATTCTAATGTAGGCGAACCGTGAACTCACATGATCGACCACACCGGTCATTTCTTTTTGCTTACGGTTGGAGGCGAAGTTTCCGTTCTTCAATTGACGAACCTTTTCGTTGTCCTCCAGTTTGTATAGGAGTTGCGTAAGTTCCTTTATGTCTTCACGTTTCTTTAATACAAGCTTTTTTGCAATCTGCTTGATGTTGTAAGACCGTGAAGGATTGGCGTCCAAATAATCGAGGACACCTTTTGTAAATTGATTTACCTGTTCGTTAGATTTCTTCTCAGGTTTTTCAGGTTTTCTTTTCTTGCTCATGAACAGGATTATACGGGAATAATATTTTTTTGATCGATCAGCGGTAGTCCTTTTAGCCGGAGGAACAATTGCGAAAGCACAACCACATCGCCAACGCAATAGGTAGTGATCCGTTCCAAATCATTCTCCTGGTAATAAACACTGTTAACCATGCTGCCATCGATATTGTTTTTACTGGTAGGAATATCAAAAACGGTGGCCAGTAATTCCAACGAGGTGTAATGTTTATAATCACCAAACTTCCACATCTCCAACGTATCGAGGTGTTGAATCTCCCACGATTTTCTTCCGGCAATGTTTAAGACTGCCGGCAGTCGAAGGCCATTGATCAACATTCTTCGGCAGAGGTAGGGGTAATCAAACTCTTTTCCATTGTGCGCGCAGAACTTTGCCGACAAAGGATCAAGTCGCTCGGCCATAGTTTTAAAATCAGTCAGCAATTCTTTTTCATCATGACTGCTATAGGCTTTAGTTCTAAGTGTCAACTCACCAGATTCGTTATCAACAAATTTTCCAACGACAATACAAACCACTTTTCCAAACTCTGCATAAATACCTGCTTTGGTATTAAAAAGTTCTTCGTCCGTTTCCACACCATCACGTCTTAAGTAACTGGCTTTGCGTGCCCAAAGTGATTTTAACCGTTCATTAAGTGAAGTGTAATCATTCGTCACGCCAACGGTTTCAATATCAAGAAAAATTATGTCTTTTACTTCTGGTGACATGGTCTTGTTTTAAACTTAAAAGTAGTGATTTGTTTTTTAATGTGGTTGAAGTGTTGATTTACTTTCCACATTATGTTCGGTTAAAATAACTTTGGCAAAGTTGTGTAACGGTTCAGGAATGCAAAACACCTTCCATCTCAAGTTCTTTAATGAACAGAAGATTATCCTTGTGGATTGTGTCAGGAACAAAAACAAACCGCTTATCATGAATCTGTTTGTCTACATAGTAGCTCACACAATATTCATTGTTCAAATGAAAGACTGAAGGATCAATCAGTTCAATTTTGGCAGAACCATGGGCGGGCACATCTTCCAGAAAATGCCGCATGGTAGATGTTTCTTGTACCAGCCCATTCAATTGTCCATATCCTTTGCTGAGGATGAGGACATTTTCAATTGGAAAATCATTGTTGTTTATAATGTACACGCTCCACTCATCACTAATGGCAATGCTTTGCGGACACGTAACTGCGAGGGTCACATTTTTTACTTCTGGAATTTTAATATCCTTTCTCATCCCCATTCTTTTTATACCATGTTGACATTACCGCTTCTGCTTTCTTGCCTTGCGGACTAAAATCAACTTCCATCATTCTGCTTTTCCCGTGTGGATACCACTTCCAAAAGTAGGCACCTTCTACCCAACTCTTTCGCCATGCGGTTTGAAAAAAAGCTTCGTAACATTTTGCCTGCACATCGTCAGAAATATTTTTCAAATCTTCCTGTTGCGGCCATCGCCAAGGCTCTATGGCTGCATCGCTTGTACTTCTATATCCAATCTCAGTAAACAATACGGGTTTGTTAAAGCGGTTATGTGCTTTCTCAAGGTTTTTTAAATGCGCATTCCACATCACCACCATATCTTCCAATTTTGGATCATTCTTTTTTGAAAGCGGATAATATCCCTGAATGCCAATGTAATCCAACGCATCCCAAAACTTAACGTGTTCAAATTCCTCATGAAAATTAGCGGCATAGGTAAGTTTACCTCTATAGGCCAACCGAATTTTTTTTATGAGTTCACGCCAGCTTTTTTCCTGCTTGGAACTATGGTGAAGTTCTGTGCCGATGCAGAGGATAGGAATTTTTAATTCTTCTGCCAATCGTGCATACGTTAAAATAAAATCTGAGTATTGAGAAAACCATTCGTTCCAATCCGTTTGAGATTTCATGTTAATGTCGCCAGGCCAACCTCCGCGAGCCCACAAATGTGGTTTTAGCATTACCTTAATTCCTGCTGAGTCTGCAAGCTGTGTGGTTACTGCTATACCCTTGGAAGATTCGCCCCACCACATGCGATCAGAATTTGTTTCAAAACGAATGCTGGGTGAGTCTACATGTTCTTGCCAACCAAACGGCGTTTGTGAAATCCAGGTAACACCGCACTCTTTTAGTTTTATAATTTCTTTTTGCGTGACCACTTCTCTTCCACCAACCCAACAAACACCTTTTTGTTTGACGCCCATATAAGGTGTTGGCACAGATTTAAATTCCTTTGACAATGAAGTATAACTGAGAATGCCAGTGAGGGCGATTCCTGCAAAGGCAACTACATACGCGATGATATGCTTTCGTTTCATCTAAATTTAAATCAGCTCCATCTCAAACAGCAAACTGATTTTTTGTTTTAACCTATTTTTAACTTCATCCATATTTTGATGCACACCGAGTTCGTGCTCGATGGAAGTTACCGCTTTATCCTGGATGCCACAGGGAACAATGTTTCCAAAATAATTAAGGTCAGTGTTAACGTTAAGTGCAAAGCCATGCATGGTTATCCATCGGCTTGTCTTCACGCCAAGTGCACAAATCTTCCGCTGCACATTCGATTTACCCGAATCAATCCACACACCGGTTAATCCCGCTATCCGCTTTCCCTCTATGCCATATTCAGCCAAGGTAAGTATTACTGCCTCTTCCAATGTCCTCATGTATTTGTGGATGTCGGTAAAAAAATTTTCTAGGTCAAGAATGGGGTAACCCACAATCTGGCCAGGCCCATGATAGGTGATGTCACCTCCTCGGTTTGTTGGAAAGTAGGATGCATTGATTTCTGAAAGTGCTTCCTTTTTTAACAGTAAATTATTTTCATCACCGCTCTTCCCTAATGTATAAACGTGGGGATGCTCAACGAAAAGTAAATGATTCTCCGTGGGCTTTTGAATTTCATTAGTTCTGTTCTCACCTTTAACCATCAGTGAGCGTTCAAATAAAGTTAACTGATAATCCCAGGCTTCTTTATATTCTTTAAGGCCTAGATCAATGAATTTTGTTTTACGGTTAATGACAGCGTTCACTTTACCTTCTCCAATTCAGATTTTAAAAAATGCAGCACTTCCATATTGTCGGGATCGACTCCGTTTTCTTTTGCTACATAGTATGATATCCAATCAATAATGTGCAGCAGGTAATAGTATTGCTCTAATAAAGAAGCCCCTTCCCCAATAATATCAATGATGGGATTTGATTTCTTCTCAAAAATATCGCGGCAGATTTCCATTCGCTTTTCCACTCGTTCATGATCGTGATCAGAGTACAGGTAAACCACTTGCATCATAGACTGCAGCGGACCAGCGTTTTGCCAGCTCACAATTTCATTGTGATTCATTTCCGGAAAAATATTCACATGCGCAAAGTGCTTTGCGTTTTCATTCAGCTGTTGTTGAAATCGTGTAGCGATGGCATGCAGGCGCACATCACAATAAATCACCGGAAGTTTGCCTTTCAATTTTTTCGCCACCAATTCAGCCTCCGCTTGAATGGCTTTCGCTCCTCTATCAAGATATTCTATAGCGTTCTCTGTTTCTTTTATAAAAGCAGCACCAATCAAATTGGTATGGTAGAGTGCATACAAAAGTGCTATCATGATATAGCTTATCATAGCTCTGGGACTAGCGCCACCGGCAGGAATTTGTATGTAGAATAAATTATATTCCTTAGCCATCTCCAACAACTTTCCCCCTGATGCAATTACCAAAACACTGGCGCGCTTCAGCAATGCTTTGTTAAGGGAGGCAACAGTTTCCTCCGTATTTCCTGTGTACGAGCATGCGATGAAAAGTGTATGTGGACTTACAAACTGTGGAAGGTTATACCCTTTACAAACCGTAATGGGAATAGGAACCCTGCCGAATGTCAAACTCTCTACAAGGTTGGCGGCAATTCCTGACGCACCCATGCCGGCAATCACAATATTTCGCGTGTCGCTTCCCGGGCGATGCAGGTCCATTGTCTGACCCATCTTCAGTGCATCGGCCAATTGTCTTGTAAATCCTTCAATTAATTTCAGCGTTGTCGACATAAACAGTAAATTGGATTCAAAGGTATAAACTTATTCATGAGCAGTAAAGCCGAAACGGGAAGGGCGGGGGAACAACTTGCCGCATCCCACTTTGTTAAATTAGGATTTGAAGTTGTGGAACGAAACTTTCGTAGCCGGCGTGCAGAAATTGATCTCATTGTGAAGCGTGACAATTGGCTCATTTTTGTGGAGGTAAAAACCCGAAGCTCATCAGATTACGGTGAGCCCGAAGCCTTTGTAGATAGGAAACAAACCCGAAACATTTTTGATGCGGCAGAAGATTATATTTATTCAAGAAACTGGTTGGGTCATATTCGGTTCGATATCATTTCAGTAAAACTTGGAAGACCACCCGAAATTGTTCATTTTGAAGATGCCATTAATTGAGTTGAAAAATTAAATTTGTCAACATGAAAATTACAAGAAAACAAGCACTCAAAACCATTGCCACTGGTGTGGCCGGATCAGCTGCACTTACTTCATTTTCCACTTCTATGAATATGTTTGAAACGACCACATTAAAAAACAACATCAATCAATCGGTTTGCCGCTGGTGCTACAAGGACATTCCCCTCGAAGCACTTTGTGAAGCTGCAAAAGGAATGGGTTTAAAATCGGTTGAATTGCTTGGGTCGGATGAATGGCCGGTTGTGATCAAGCATGGATTAACCTGTGCGATGTCTAACGGAAGCAAACTTGGAATCCCCAAAGGTTTTAATGATCCGGCAAATCACGATCAATTATTAAAAGATTTTACTGAACTTATTCCAAAGGCAGCTGATCATGGCTTAAAAAATATTATTTGTTTTTCGGGCAACCGAAGTTCAATCAGCGATCCGGCGGGCATTGTTAATTGTGTAAAAGGACTCGAGCCTGTTGTAAAAATTGCCGCGAAGCACAACATTAACATTGTAATGGAATTGCTCAATAGCAAAGTGAATCACCCCGATTATCAATGTGACCATACTATGTGGGGCGTGGCTTTATGCGAACAACTGGGTGCCGAAAATTTTGGTTTGCTCTACGACATCTACCACATGCAAATAATGGAAGGCAACGTGATTGCCACTATTGAAAAATATCACAAGTACATTAAACATTACCACACCGGTGGGGTGCCGGGTCGTGCAGAAATAAACGAAACACAAGAACTTTATTACCCGGCCATTATGAGGGCAATTGTGAAGACAGGGTATAAAGGTTTTGTGGCACAGGAATTTATTCCCAAGGGATCGGATGCACTCGCATCACTGAAAGAAGGTGTTCTGATTTGTGATGTATAGTGTTGAGTAAAAAATAAAAAAGGCCGGGGTTCCGACCTTCATTTTTTTGAGTAAGAGCAAGTTTAATTTTCCTCCGCTTCCGCCTTGGCAATCTCTTCGTCAATTATTTTTTCAATTACCGCGCGTTGGCGTTCATCAATGGTCTTATCTACCTTTGCTTGTTTTTTCATAAACCTGAACATCGCATTCTTTTTTATTTCATACGCCATAAAGACGGTATAGTCTTTTGTTTTCTCATTAAAATATTTTTGCTCACCAATCTTTCTGAGGTCGGCCATATCGGTATTCATTACTTGTCTTACCAGACTTTGAAATTTATCAGCAACATCAGCGGCATTGGCATTCTCTGTTTGTCCTAAATATTGATCGGCAACTTGCTTCATCGTTGTATTCACCTGGCCGGCCAGTTGGCTCTTCGCATCCAGGTCAGCCTTTCCACGCGCAATGTTATCTTGTGTACTCACCCCCTTGCCTGTACCTCGAAAGAAACGGTTGTTTGATTCATACGCTGATCCGCGAAATGGTTCCTTTATCTTTTTGCCTAGTGAGCTTGATACACATGCACCCATTACCAATAGGGCAAGCAGAAAGAAGTAATTGATTTTTATCATATAAATTTAAATTTATCGTGCGGACTAAATTACGAAAAATTGTGCCAGACTAAGGTAAATATTTTATCACTTCTCAATAATAACCTGCCATCGAAAAGCCCACTTCCACCGAATGGTGTACGTGGTGCTTCCGGCGTTTTGTAAAATTTCCTCAAGTTCTCTTTTCGAAAAAGCTCGTAGCACGGAAAGGGGTGCATCATTTATTACCATGGGAGATTTAGAAAAAAGGCCAGTCAACCACTTGATGGAATAGTAGGCAAACCAATGCCTGTGAATGTCATTGATCACAATTCCTACCCGCACTTGATTCAAGAGTTGTCTGAAAAAAGAAGACAGTTGATCGGCGTTAAAGTGATGAAAGAAAAGTGTTCCAATAGCAATATCAAAATTCAATTTTCTAAACTCTTCAGAAAAAATATCGACTGTCTCAAAAGCGATGTCATCATTACGTTTTGAATTCTCTCTGGCAAAGGCGATGATGTTTGGATTGGCATCTATACCCAGAAAGGTTGGTTTATATTGTTGCCTGCTGAGGAAAGTGTGAAGCTTAACAATCATATCGCCTCCACCACATCCCAGATCACCAATGTGGATCTTTGATCCTTGTGGAATTTTTTTTAATAAATTTTTTACACCGCTAATGGTAACATCGTTTCCACCAAGCCATGTGTTGATAATTTCCAATTCAACCAATGTGCGATTTATTACTTCACCTTGGCAATCCAGGTCGTCCATGAGCTCCACTTTCGTGGATCGTTTAGAAAACATACTCACGTGTATTTTATTTTCATAGCAGTACTTTCAAGGGTTAATCCCGGGCCAAAAGCAAATGCTAAAACCGATTCATTGTTATCATATGCAGAAAGATTGTCGAATATTTTTTTCAAAACAAACAACACGGATGGTGAAGACATATTTCCATACGCATCTAACACAAAGTAAGAAGGGTACAATTGCTCTTTATGTAAAGTAAGTTCAGCCTCAATAGCTTCAAGGATTTTTTTACCTCCAGGATGGGCGGCAAAATATTTTATCTCTGACTGATTCAATCCTATTTGATTTAAAAGTGCTCTTGTTAAATTACCAATTCCCGACTTAACAAGTGATGGCACGTACCCTGAAAGTTTCATCTCAAATCCTACATTGCCAATTTCCCATGCCATCTCCTCGTGGCCATCGGGCAACAAATCACAGAAAAATCCTGTGCATTCAAACGCCTTATTTTTCACGGATGACTCTACCATTACAGCCGCTGACCCGTCTGAAAATATGGCATTCGCCAAAAAATTATCATACGAGACTTCCTTCTGAAAATGCAGGCTGCAAAGTTCTGTGCAAACAATCAACACACGTGCTTTTGAATTTGAACTGCAAATGCTATCAGCAAGGCGCAAAGCATTGATGGCCGCATAGCATCCCATAAAGTTTATACATGTACGTTGAACGTTTGGCGAAAGGCCGAGGGACTTTATCAGTTCAATATCCAAACCCGGCGCATACATACCTGTGCAACATACCGTTATTAAATGCGTAACGTTTGTTATTTCAACATCGGCTTTCAGATTTTCAACAGCCTTCATGCTTAACCCTAGCGCATGTTCTTTGAATGCCAATATCCTTTGCTTAGTCGATGGAAAAGGCTCCATGCCGGCAGTGTTCGGGAAAAAATTATAATCACTTGATTTAGCATAATCGGACAGGACACTGTACCGGGAAGTTATGCCAGAAGACCGAAAGATCGCTTTCAATCTCCGCGCATTGGTATAATCAAGCTCCATCGCTTTTACCATAAAGTCTGCCGCTTGATGTTGACTCAACTTGTGAGGTGGGTTTGCTATTCCAAGACCTGTTATAAAACTCATTTACAAAAAATAAAAATTATTCTACTATATTAACAATAAACTTCCGATATGTTCTCACGCTCCTCCTGGCTTCATTTACGCATTCCCTTTTCGTATTTTCTTTTACCCATTTTTCTGTTCAGTCTTCTGATATCCCCAAATATTGATCCGAATCGGATTTTGATTGTCTTTTTTATTGTGCATTTTCTATTGTACCCTGCCAGCAATGGATACAATAGTTACTTCGACAAGGATGAAAAAAGTATTGGTGGTTTAGAAAATCCTCCACCTGTAGATAAAGGGCTTTACTATCTTTCCTTGCTATTTGACCTGATTGCTATTGTGCTGGGGTTAGTGCTTATCAACATGACCTTTGCCCTTTTGCTTTTTCTTTACGGGCTAGTATCGAAAGCCTACAGTCATCCCTCCATACGGTTGAAGAAATACCCAATAGGCGGCTGGCTCGCCGCAGGTTTCTTTCAAGGTTTTTTTTCCATACTTATGTGTTACGTTGGACTAAATGATTTTCAACTTGAAAGTTCCCTGACATCAAAAGTTATTATGACCGGAGCGCTTGCATCGTTTATGTTGTTGGGCAACTATCCCATGACACAGATCTATCAACATGAAGAAGATGCAAAACGCGGTGACATTACGATGAGTATTTTGCTCGGCGTTAAAGGAACATTCATTTTTGTGGCTGCTATTTTTACCATCACAGTTGCGTTGTTCTCCATTTACTTCAATTATTATTTTGATTTGAAATATGCTTTCTGGTTTGTGCTTGCTTTAACGCCTGTTTTGCTTTTCTTTTTGTATTGGTTTGGAATGAGTTTAAAAGATAATTCAAAAGTCAATTACAAGAATACCATGATTCTAAATTTTATTTCCGCTACCTGTCTTAGTGTGTTCTTCATCTTGACATTTTTGGATTCCAGCAGGATTCTGGATGCTTTAAAATAATCAGAAAGGCGTGCCGTGAGATGATTTGATCATTTGGCGCACAATGGGTTTTGCATGCAACGCTAATTGAATAGAGAGTTGAGACACGAAATGATTTCCAAACAACCCTTGCAAAATCCTTCCACGTCTCAATCGCGCTAAAAATGTTTTGTTCCATTGCTGCGTATAATTTTCAAATAAATCTTTTTGTGAAACGCCAGGCGTTTTACAATATGTAATAATGTTATCGCCAAGAATTTTAGCACTGTGTATCGCCATAGCCATTCCATTTCCACAAAGTGGGGCAATCATTCCCGCCGCATCACCAATCATCAACATATTGTTCTCAACCGGTTTCTTAGGTCGAAAGGAAACTTCATTTATCACCAACGGCTTATCGTAAAGTTTTTCTGAATTTGTTAAGATGTCTGCCAGTATAGGATTGCCAGCTAAAATGTTTTTTTCCAATTGTTCAATGCTTCCCGATGCGCGGAGTTTATCCCTTTGCACCAGGTAGCACATGTTAACAATGTCATTCTCAACTTGGCTGATGCCACAATAGCCACCTATAAAATTGTGCAAGCCAATCAGATCACGGGGGTGATCTGATTTCAAATGATACTTAACTCCTACATAGGGTGATCGGGATGAAATAAATTCCCTCTTCAGTTTGGCATCAAGTTTCGATCTTTTACCATGTGCTCCAACTACAAGATCTGCTTCCATAATTTCTCCGTAACATTTTACCAAAAATTTATCGCCCCATGATGTTACTTCCTCTACACTACAATTCAATTTGAAATCAACACCTAGTTTAATGGCCTGCTCATAAAGGAAAAAGTCCAGGGCGTAACGACTAATACCGAACCCTCCCAGATCGAGTTTAGCTTCGGCAACCATTCCTTTTGTTGACGATAACTGAAATCGTTGAATCTGAGGTGGGGAAAATTTTTCCGGGTAACACTCGATTGATCTAAGAAAGGGGACAACTTCATTGGAGATATACTCTCCACAGACTTTGTGTTTTGGATAGGCTTCTTTCTCAATTATAAGAGACTGCAAACCTTTGCGTGCTAAATAGATGGCTAATGTAAGCCCACTTAATCCTCCACCTATTATAATGATCCTTTTCAATGCTATTGGCGGTATAATTGCTGATGTGAATAAATTGTTGAAAAATAATTAAGGTTATAAAAATTTAACAGCAACAATTTTAGTTAAATTGGCGTTTATTTCTTACACAAAACTTACATAAAAGTCTATACATAGGTTGGTTTATGGAAACAATTAAAAATAACGATTCTTTGAATCTTTTGTTAATGGGAAATAATCCCATCGAGTTAAGCACCATCTTAAGCAAGATTAAGGACTCTCACTCTACGGGTGTCATAACAGAAATTGCTTTTGACATCAAGAGCTTGCTCAACAGGCTGATCAAGTTCACGCCCACTTACATCATCATTGATGACAACATTGGCCGAAAGGAATTGAGCATTGCCTTGAATGAATTGTCTCAGAACCGCAAGACAAGAAACATCCCGGTAACGGTATTAAAGAATTCAAACTATGAGGAATCTAACAGTGCACCAAGCGTGTTGGATTATTTGCTAAAGCAAAATCTCTCTGCTGAATCCTTGCTTACCTCTGTTCGTAATTCGCTAAAACTCAGGAAAACGCAATTGTATTTATACCAAGCCTATAAAAACAGGAAACAACAATTAGCATCAGTGTTGGAACCAAAGGGAACCTAGATTTCACTCGTCAAGACAAACTGACGTTTTAGTTGTTGACCATTTCTTACAATATCCAGGGTAACTTTTTTACCTGGTTTTGAATTGAAATGACCTAAGATTTGGTTCAACGAGAGATCCTTTGCTGATATTCCGTTTATGGTTAAAATAATGTCGCCCATTTGAACATCTGCCAACTGGGCAGAAGACTGGTCCCTTACTTCGGAGATTTCAAAAGTATTCAAACTTGAACCCTTAGCTTTTATAATAAGCCCACTTAAGTTGTAGTAAAATTTTTTCTTGAAATACGAATTCTTCTTCAAATACAATTTCTCCTTTGAAAAGTTAAAAGCCACATTAAATCGGCTCAAAATTTCTCCACCTATTGTACCTGTTCTTTGCGTCCTTCCCCTTTTTAAACTATCCATATAGCTATTGGGATCTGGGAAGTTTGCTAGGGCATTTTCCAGTTTGTAAGTTCCTAATTCCAGAGATTTTATTCGGCCCACTTTTCCGGTAATCACACCACCTATCCCTCTTCCAATCTGGCTGCTTACTGTATGTTCTGGAACTTTAATCCGTGCGTCAGAGGTGGGCTCAAGAAGCAACCCATGACTTGCTCCGGAGTCTACCAACAACTTGGATATAATACTTGTGCCATCCGCCAACGTGACGTTTGCTGTTATATACGGTTTAGTATCTTCCACACGCATGGGGATAACTTGAAATTTGCGCCCGGGTTTAAATTTCTCTGGAAGAAAAACCGTGAGAATTTTTTTTTCGTAGTCTACCTGCACTACAAACCGACTGAACAATTCATAACCGAGAATGCCATGGACATCGGTTCCTAAATAATTTCTTAGTTCTAAATAGTCTTGCTCCAACACCAGCAGGGCATGACCTCGGCCTCGTATGCCAGGCAAATCCAACGAGATGTTATTGGTTACATAGGCCTCAACAATTTTTTCGCCACCGGGCCCTGAAATACTAAATTTCCTTGAATACGTAAGGTTTAAAATATCGGCAAATGCTTTGTCGGTAAGAATGGCGGTTTGCACGCCGGTATCAATAATGAATCGTAACGGCAACATGCCGTTGATTACTACAGGGACTACAATGAGGTTATTTTGAAGTTCAAATGGAATCTGAACTTTCTTTTTTCCGGGCTCCATTGAGAACCCAAGCACTTTGTTTTGAGCAACACCCTCTTGTACGGAGAAGATGGAAAAGAGGAAAAAAAAGAGAATGGCCTTACCCAGCATATTTACTTGCCTTTAGGCTCAAGTTAAATAAAATAACGTGAGTTTAAAGACACATATTCCTGTTGGGTCTGATCGGCCTAACCGCGAAGCTTAATACTCGTTATCGTGTTTGTTTTTACTGACCATTTTATTGGGGAAAACCCAGGGAGAAACAATGGCCAGAATAAAAAGGGAAATGACAACAAAAAAAGGAATCCAATCTATTAGTAGTGACATGGTATTTGTAGTTAGTCGACAAAAATATCCTATATCGGTCACTTTTTATAGAAAGAATTAAAAATAGTTTCTATGTTCGGCACTAAAATTCAATAACGAAGTCATAATGAGACGTTTTCTACTTTTTTCGGGCATAGGTGTAGCCATTATTCTTATGTTAGGCTGGCTGGGTCTCTTTCTCATGAACAGACACACAAAGTCGTTCAGTCCTGAGAATGAAATTTCATTTAACATGCCGAACGGCCTCACCATATCCATGATATACAATAGACCGTATAAAAAGGGCCGTGAAATATTTGGTGCATTGGTTCCCTATAACGCAGTATGGAGAACGGGAGCCAATGAAGCAACTATTATTAATACCAATAAAGATTTATTGCTAAAAGGATCTTTACTGCGCGCTGGAAAATATACACTATGGACTATTCCTGGTGAAGCTAGTTGGACTGTGATTTTCAATTCGGAATTTGGACAATGGGGCATTAACTCTAAAGGTGAAGCTAATCGAAATCCAGAACGTGATGTGGTTACCGTGGAAGTTCCGGTCTCCCATCACGATACGTCCATCGAACAATTCACCATCGACTTCCACCCGATAGGGGATGATGCTGAGATGGTTATGCTGTGGGATAAGACGGTAGTATCTGTGCCCTTCTCCATTGCAAAATGATTTTACTTCTTCACCCGAAGGTGTACCTCTAATTTCTTTTTTTCTTCAATGGCTTCAGGTCGTGCGTTTACAAATGTTGTCAACTTACCCGGCGCCACTCCAGAAGTGATTAGGTAGTTTACAATGGTCTGTGCTTGCGCTGGTGTTCGATTGTTGTGATAGATTGTTTTTATAATAATTGTATCGCGTTGATAAAGTTGGCCAAGCGAATCAATGTCATCCATCTGGGTCATCACGGAATCCATTTGTTGCTGTGTTAAATCAGGATTAGAGCGCACAGAATCTTCCTGATAGCCAGCTAAAAGAACTTGCACTTCATAATTCAATCCGCTATTTGATGACATGAGCCTTGATGCTCGTTTGAGTTCATTGTAAGAGGATTCGTTCAATTCATTGGTCCCGGGTTTAAAGGTTACCATATTCAACAGGATGTCATCATTGGCCTCCATCTTCTTGAGAGTGACAGGCACCTTTTCAATTTGAGGAATCTGATCACCTGTAAGATCGAAAGCTTTGGAATAAAAGGTAAAGTCGCTTTGCTCGGGGTCGACAGAAAATTGATACTGAGATCCTTCAGTTAAAAAAAGAGTGTACGATCCATCTGCTGAAGGGCGCCCACTAAATATTCGTTTTCCTGTTTTGCTATCCACTACAGATAGATAGGCAGGGGTAGGTTGCCCGTTTGAATCAACCACTTTCCCTTCTACCCTCATAAGCCCGCGAGGCCTCAGCTCGGTTGGGATTAAATATTCCACAAGCTCATTTTTGCGTGTGCCGGGACTATCTTTTAACAAATATCTTCCCTGCGCATTCACACTGATAAACTGATCATCGCCAGGTGTGTTTACAAAATCAAGTGGATCCGGTGTGCTCCAGGTTCCGTTTTTCAATCGTGTCATCATCAAATCCATTCCCCCCTTATTGCCGGGAAATTTATCGGAAGAAAAAATCAACATTTCACCGTCAGCCATAATTCTGGGCGCTTGTGAATTTCCTGTGTTTATGTTCGCGGGCAACTCCTGTGGTTCATCCCACTGTCCGTTTGATTTTTTTGAAGCCATCAAGATCTTACAGCCTGAAGCATTCTTTTGATCCATCTTATCGCACCGCATAAAGAACATAGTCTTACCATCTGGTGTAATCGTAGCGCTTCCTTCATGCCCTTTGGAGTTTATGGGCAATCCCAAATTCCGGGGCTCAGCAAAAGTTGAACCCTTGCGTTCGCATACCCAGAGGTCATATCCTCCAACACCTGGTGACTTGATGGTAGTGAAATAAAGAAATCTTCCTTCAGGGCCAAGGGTGTAACCGCGCAAGAAATTCAGTTTGGTATAAATGCTTTTGGGTAAGACGAAAGGAGCTTTCCAATCGGAACTACCTTCGCGAAAGGTGTAAAAAGGTGTCAACTCATAGTCCTCGCCATTATCTGAAATAAAGACAAGGGCATCCCCATCAAAACTCATGTAGGGCGCAAAGAGATTGAGTGCCGGATGATTAATAGAGGCGGGCAGCTTCCTGATTTTTGCTTGTGAAAAAGCTTGTGATGAGAAAAGGAAGATGTAAAGAAAAGTGAGTCTACTCATGGTAAAAGGTATAAATCAAAAATAACCAAAATATTCAGCAAGGTTCTTACCCATTTATTTTTAAATGGCAATAAATTTATCCTTTCATGCAGGAATGATTTTCTGCATGTTTCAAACTTAAAATTAACATGATTCAAATCATTCCTTCAATAGCCGTTCGCAACGGAAAAGTCGTTAAGATGCGAAAAGGAGATCCTTCCAGTGAAAAGGAATACGATGAAAACCCCTTGGATCTCGCTAAGCGATTTGCTGATCATGGGATAAAGATTGTTCACTTGGTTGATCTTGATGGGGCGGAAAAAGGTTCGCCTGTCAATTATCATATCATTGAAGCGATCAGAGGATATACATCTCTCAAAATTGATTTCACGGGAGGCATCAGCAATGATGGTGACATTAGCAAAGCGTTTGAATTTGGTGCCGATTACATTACAGCGGCCAGTATAGGGGTAACCGATCCTGAACTTTTTGCCTCCTGGATAGTCTCGTATGGTCGTGAAAAAATGACGCTGGGTGCAGATGTTATTAACATCAAAAGCAAAGAACTTCTTTATCGGGGTTGGGAAAAAAAATCAGAAGTAACTCTCTTCGATCATTTGGAATATTTTCACAGTCGTGGATTAAAATATGTGAAGTCAACGGATGTGTCGCGTGATGGTGTATTGGAAGGCCCGGCTTTTGACTTTTATAAAGATATCATTGATCGCTTTCCAGAAATATGTGTGTTGGCGAGTGGAGGTGTTCGCGGTGTTGATGACATTAAAAAGCTAAATGAGCTAGGTGTATTTGCCGTGATTTTTGGTAAAGCGTATTACGAAGGAATATTAAAACTGAAGGAACTTGAACAATTCTTCGACTGAGATAGCGGTTTACTTGTCCACGATGTCGGACATCTTGAACTTTTGAATGATGTAGTACAAAAAATTAAATGAAAGGACATCTTCCTCATTTTCTTTTGCTTCACTATTTTCCGCATCTCTCGTCTCTCCCTCGCGCGTAGTCTGTGCACTTGAATACGTTGAATCAGCTGATGCGGTGCGGTAGGAAGAAGATGATACATCTTTCACATTGTCATGACCTGAGGTATATTGTTGAGCTTTTACCGATTCAATATTTTCAAGTGGATTGGAAGAAGACTCCTGACCAAAAACCGTTGAGGAGCTCAAAAATAAGAACCCGACAAAAACGGTACGATATAGCAGATTAAGTTTCATCAGTTTTCTCCAGACAATTTCCAAACGCTCATTTAGGATCAATTGTTTCAGTAAAGTACAAAATTAACAATTAACATTTTGCCAAAAGTTGTTTTCACGATAAAAAAGAATCCTTTTACGACTCAAATAGATCACTCGGACAAATTGATACCTTTACTTTAATATCATAATCAAATGGATTTCTCAATGCTAACGTCCGTTATTGAAGGAAAGGTTGTCCAATTCAATCACGAGACAGCTGTGAGAAGTTTGGTTACGGACAGCCGAAAAATTTCTGACATAAGCGGTTCACTTTTCTTTGCCCTTTCTGGAGAACGGCACGATGGCCATGATTACATTGGTCAATTATATGTTTTAGGCGTGCGGCAATTTGTGCTTGAAAAACCTATCGCCACAGATGAGCTTCAAGGCGCCAACATCATTCTCGTAAAGTCATCTCTTGAGGCGCTTCAAAAAGTAGCACAAGCCCATCGTAACCAATTCATTATTCCTGTCATTGGCATCACAGGGAGCAACGGAAAAACCATCATTAAAGAATGGCTGTATCAACTCCTGTCGCCCGACATGTTCGTGATTACTAATCCTGGGAGTTACAATTCACAAATTGGTGTACCACAGTCGGTATGGAACATGCAACCACACCATCAACTTGGGATTTTTGAAGCGGGTATTTCCAAGCCAAACGAAATGGAAAACCTGGCGCGGATTATAAATCCAACTGTAGGGATATTCACTACCATAGGACCTGCCCATGATGGAGGGTTTGCAACCGTTGATGAAAAAATAAATGAGAAACTGAAATTATTTCTTCACGCTGAAAAAGTTATCTATTGTTTTGATCATGATCTCATTCGAAACCATATTGAACTCACTAAGCTCCCACACCTTTCATGGGGATATAGAGATGGTGCCGACATTAAAGTCACAAAGGATCAACCACAAGGGTATACAATCCAGTTTAAAAAATTGAACTTTCAATTAACGTTACCTTTTCAAGATGTAGCTTCTATTGAAAATTGTTTCCATTGCTTAGCCGTGCTGCTTCACTTCAACGTCTCAGCAGAAACGATACAGAAACGGTTCCACACACTGCGTTCGGTCAACAT
Organism: Cytophagales bacterium; assembly: GCA_038218385.1. Lineage (GTDB taxonomy): Bacteria > Bacteroidota > Bacteroidia > Cytophagales > Cyclobacteriaceae > JBBRKB01. The sequence continues at coordinate 23,372 of JBBRKB010000003.1, forward strand.
GCGACTCGAACTAAAAGAGGGAATCAATCAATGTCAGCTTATTGATGATAGCTATAACAATGATCTGAGTGGACTTCAGATTGGACTTGATTTTCTCAACCATCAGCACCAGAAAAAAATCAAACGGGTTATCCTTTCCGATATTTTACAGTCGGGGTTGTCAGAAGAAGTTTTGTGTTCAAAGATTGGGGAAGTAATAGCAGTTAGTGACGCTGATTTTTTTGTGGGTATTGGTCCGGTAATTTTTGACCACCAACAATTCTTTAAAGAAGGCTCTACCTTTTATAAATCCACTGAGGACTATCTTCAATCCCTAAAGACCGATCAATACGCTGACGAATTGATATTCATAAAAGGGGCGAGAACATTTGAGTTTGAAAGAATAGTAAATAAACTTCAACGCAAAGTTCATGGTACTGTAATGGAAGTTGACTTAAATGCACTGGTTAGCAATTTGAATTTTTTTAAATCGAGATTGAACCCCGGAACCAAACTCATGGTAATGGTGAAGGCACTAGCATATGGTAGTGGCAGTATTGAAATCGCCAACCTCCTCAGTTATCATAAGGTAGATTACCTGGGTGTTGCCTATCCGGATGAAGGTATTGATCTTCGAAAAAACAACATCACCATACCTATTATGGTAATGAACCCCTCAGAAGAAAGTTTTGATCAGCTGCTATTGCATAAGCTTGAGCCCGAGATATACAGTTTGAAATTGCTGGATTCCTTTGTCAATTCTGCAAATGGAGCCAAAGCCAAAGTGCACATCAAATTGGATACAGGCATGGTCCGACTAGGGTTTAGTGAACCAGACATCGATGCATTGGTCACTTTGCTAAACCGATATCGGAACATTGAAGTCGCATCCATATTCAGCCACCTTGCTGGGGCAGATGAAAAAATTCACGATGCTTTTACCAAAGCACAAGGAGAACAATTTTTAGCATGGTCAAAAAAAATAGCAGAAGGAATCGGCTATATCCCCATGCGTCATATTTTAAACTCACCGGGCATCCTTCGATTTCCTCAATATCAGTTTGATATGGTGCGTCTTGGCATTGGCTTGTATGGAATTGATCCTACCGGAATGCACCATCCGTTAAAACCCGTTGCGAAATTGAAGACCACTATTTCACAGATAAAAAAAATCAGGAAAGGCGAATCGATTGGCTACGGAAGATCCTTCTTTGCTAATAAGGATTGTGTTGTTGCCACTATTGCCATCGGTTACGCTGATGGTTTTTCTCGGGCCTTTAGTAATGGTGTGGGCGAAGTAATGGTGCAGGGCAAAAGGGCTCCTATAGTCGGCCGTGTTTGCATGGACATGTCGATGATTGATATAACAGATATTGCTGCAGCAGAAGGCGATGAAGTAATCATTTTTGGTGGCGATTTACCTGTTGAAGATGTGGCTAAAAAAATCAACACCATTCCTTACGAGATTCTTACCAACACAAGTGATCGGGTGAAAAGAATCTTTGTCGCAGAAAGTATTTAACCGCCACAACCCAGATTCTTTTTTAAATCCCGCATGGGTATGCCGCCAAACTCACGCGACTCCGTTTCCTTTTCTTTAGCCTCATCTCTTGTGGTTCCTTTCACTTTGCCCTTCACTTTGGGCTGGCGCTTATTTGTTTTTTCTTCTTTTTTCATAAACATGAAGTTACAAGCAGTCAGTGATATCTGCCAATTTAGACTCAGAGATGATACAAATCATGTTGTAATACCCGCACTCAGCCCATATCTTTGCCTTGTTTTAATTTAATCTAAATAAGCATGGTGGGTGGCTCAAGGAATGTAGCGGAGATGAAGCCAGGTGAAATTGCCGTCATAGCAGGATTCACTGACGATACCATATCAGTGAAACTAATGGAAATGGGGTGTCTGCCGGGCGTTTCTATCACCTACAATTTCGCTGCTCCATTTGGAGATCCTATCTGCATAAGTGTACTTGGGTATGAGCTTGCACTACGGATTGAAGAGGCGTCAACAATTTCGATTATCAACTGATGACCGTAGGCACAAATATTAAAATTGCCCTCGCCGGAAACCCTAATTCAGGAAAATCCTCCCTTTTCAATCACCTTACAGGTTTAAACCAAAAGATTGGCAATTTCCCAGGTATAACAGTAGAGAAGCGCGTTGGCCATTGTAACCTCAAGGGCAATCCCGTAGAAATTATTGATTTACCCGGTATCTATAGCATTTACCCGAGAAGCCTAGATGAACGAATCGTTTCAGAAATTCTACTGAATCACGATTCGCCCAACATGCCCGACAAAGTGGTGGTGGTAGCCGATGCGACCAATCTGAAACGAGGGTTGTTACTGTTGACACAGATAATTGACGCGGGAATACCAACCATCCTCGTCTTGAACATGATGGACCTTGCTTCGAAAGCGCGGCTTAGTTATGATCTGAATCAATTGTCTGAGATCTATGGTGTAGATGTCATTCCTATCAATGCCCGC
>JBBRKB010000004.1:0-24681 GCA_038218385.1 Cytophagales bacterium
TACGGCAATTACGTTCCGTTAACTGCATCGAACGAGCCATCACCCTCTAAATCTTTCCCCACTTGGCTTAACCAGGGATATTATTTTGGCGTACAATTTCCAAACCGTGAGGCACACATTTTAAATCAGATGGGTATATGGATTTTTTCCAGCGGTGTGTTATTGCTTGTTGTTATATTTTTTGTCTACACCCTTTTCGTTATTCTGAGGCAGAAACGACTGAGTGAAGTTCAAAGGGATTTCATCAACAACATGACGCATGAATTCAAGACGCCCATCTCCACTATAGCGGTGTCTACAGGCGTCTTGAAAGATGAAGCCATTGTGCACTATCCCGACCGGCTTGCAAAGTATGTTGGGATCATTGAAAAGGAAAATCAACGGCTACATCAACAGGTGGACAGAGTACTTCAATTTGCGCGCTTCGACAAGGGTGATATTGAAATGAAGAAAGAACAGCATGACGCACATGAAATTATTAACGAAACGATACAGGCATTTGCCTCTACATTGAATCAACGAAACGGATTGATTAATTTTTCTCCGTCTGCTAAATCATCTATTGTCCACGTTGATAAACTTCACTTTATGAATGCTTTGTTCAACCTTTTAGATAATGCTGTTAAGTATGGCAGCGACAATCCACTTATTCAAATTCATACGCATAATAAAAACGACCGGCTGTGTATTGATGTAAAAGACAACGGGATGGGAATTCGTAGCGAAGATTTGAAAAAGATTTTCCAAAAGTTTTACCGTGTCCCTTCTGGAAATGTGCATGATGTAAAGGGTTTCGGCATAGGCCTTAGTTATGTGGAAGCTGTGATAAGGTCACATGGCGGAAAGATTGCCGTGACAAGTGAGATCGGAAAAGGAAGTCTGTTTAGTATACACTTAAAAACGGTTTTATAGATGCCCCAAACGAGTATACTTCTGGTGGAAGATGATGATAGTCTGGGCTTTGTAATACAGGACAACCTTATCCTAAAGGGATATGCTGTTACCTGGTGCCAGAATGGAAACACAGGAGCAGAAACATTCAAAGAGATGCAGCCTGACATTTGCATTCTTGATGTGATGCTGCCAGGCAAAGATGGATTTAGCCTGGCCAAATGGATTAAGGAAACCAGTCCCGATACGCCGTTTCTTTTTCTCACAGTAAAGTCAATGATTGAAGATAAACTAGAAGGATTTAAAATTGGTGCAGATGATTATATCACCAAACCATTCCATGTTGAAGAACTTGTTTTTCGTATAGAGGCTTGTCTAAAACGAAAACGGCCTCACACCAAAAACACTTCATTGGTTGAGATTGGCTCCTTTCAATTTGATTCCCATACCTTGTCGCTGACACACCCGCAGGGTTCCATCACCTTGACTTTCAAGGAAGGAGAAATCTTGAAATTTCTTTATGATCAACGTCACCGCATTGTAAAACGGGATGAAATTTTAAACCATGTGTGGGGTAATGATGACTACTTTAATGGAAGGAGCATGGATGTGTTTATTTTTAAATTAAGAAAATACCTCAAGCATGATCCATCTTTGCGGATTGTCAATTACCATGGTATAGGGTTTAGGCTGGAAGGTGACAGCCTGTTTTGAAATTCTTAAGTTTTTGAACGTTAAACATGGAGTTTTAAATTTTGATTTGTACCTTAAGACTACACGAACCTTCCGTTATGAATAAATTGCTTGCCCTTCTTTTTTTCGCCCTCCTTTCTTTCAGTGGATTTTCGCAGACATTCCGTGAAGAATGGGCTGAAATTAAATTTGAAAAACCACAGGATTACAAAGCGCATGAGGCCGATATGTTGCAAGGTGCGGATTACATACTCCATGTACCCATGAAAGATTTTAATAGACAGGCAGCGCTAAACGCTTTGGCTCAGTGGATGTCTGGCACACCTGATCATAATTTTATTATCGGTGAAAAAGTTGCCAAACTGAATAATGACAACGAATTTGTGATGAGCATTTATATGGCATCCATGGTAAAGTACGTGATTGAACACGCGGAAGAAATGAATGATGAGAAAGTTGAGTTGGGATCGTTCAATAGTATGCTTGACTACATCGCCAATCGAGATAATAAATTTCGAATCACAAAGGGAATTCAGAAGGCAATTGATGCCCGGCGAAAAGGAAAATTAGATCAATACTTAAAAAAGTGAATTACTTGCCAGTTGTACGTTCAACTTTTACGGCAAAGTATTTTGTGTCGCCCCTCCAGGGAAAGGCCACATATCGCTTAATATAATGAAGGTTGACGCGCTCACCTGAGAGCGCTACTTTCTCAAGTTCCTGCAGAACTTCTTCTTCACCGCCTTCCACCGAAAAGTTAAAAGACTCCATGATTGGGCTTGCGCCTTTCAATGCCCCAAACGTTTCAAGATTAAGTTGTCCTTCATGCGTTTTAAAAAGCATCCCTTTCTTACTTACTCTGAGCACCGTGCCCGCGCGAACGCCTTCGTCATATACACCCCAATAATTAAATGCAAAAACCCCAAGGCCAATGATTAGCGCTATCAGCAAAATTCTTTTCACTACCTTTTTAGTGCCCCTTATGGTTTTGGTTTTAAAGCTCTCTGGTTCCATAAAATTTATTGAGAAGTGTCTAAGATAGGTATTCGGAGTTTAATTTTTTAGAATCTCATCAAATAAAAAATGCCAGCATTTAACCTGGCATTTTTTGTTCGTTTGGTATTGTACGCCTCTTTATTAAACCGTCATGATTTCCGCTTCTTTGCGCTTCATCAGTGCATCGATTTTGGCAATAAATTCATCGGTATGTTTTTGCACTGTACCTTCAGCGTTTTTCACATCATCCTCCGATGCGCCTTTTATTTTTTTCAAATTCTCGTTCGTATCTTTTCGGATGTTTCGGATGCTTACTTTGCCGTGTTCAACCTCAGTGCCCGCTTGCTTCACCAGTTGCTTGCGTCTTTCTTCTGTGAGCATGGGAATGTTAATGATAATTTGCTGGCCATCGTTTTGAGGGTTAAGACCCAGGTTAGAGTTTATGATGGAGCGTTCAATTTCCGAAATCAGATTTTTTTCCCACGGCTTAATAAAAAGGGTGCGAGCATCGGGAGATGTAACAGAGGCCACCTGACTAAGCGGACTCATGGCTCCATAATAGGAAACCATTAAACCATCCAGCATGCTGGGGTTTGCTTTTCCTGCGCGAATTTTAGCGAGCTCGCTGCCCGCATGTTGAAGCGCTTTGTTCATCAGCTCAAGTGATTCTTCAAGATATAATTCGATTTCTTCCATGGTAAATCAGATTTTGGGAAAGTAAATATAATCAGGAAAATTTATACGTAAATCCTCAGCCGCACTACTGGATTAACGTACCTGCGTCTTCACCTAGCACTACCTTCATCAGGTTGCCTTTTCTGTTCATATCGAAAACAATGATGGGCAAATTATTTTCCATGCAAAGTGTAAAAGCAGTCATGTCCATAATGTTGAGGTTTTTTTCGTATGCCTCCTGGAATGATAAGTCGGTGTAGCGAACGGCATCGGGAAATTTCTCAGGGTCTTTTGTATACACGCCATCCACACGTGTTCCTTTTAACACTACGTTAGCCTGCACTTCAACAGCGCGGAGGCTGGCTGTGGAGTCGGTAGTAAAATACGGGTTGCCAATACCCGCTCCGAAGATTACAATGCGGCCCTTCTCCAGATGGCGAATGGCTCTTCTGCGAATGAAGGGCTCGCATACCTGCTCCATTTTTATGCCGGCCATGAGCCGCGTATAAAGTCCGTGTCTTTCGAGTGCACTTTGCAAAGCCATGGCGTTTATAACAGTAGCCAACATGCCCATATAATCGCCTTGCACCCGCTCAATTCCTAGTGATGCTGCCTGGCCACCTCTGAAAATGTTTCCGCCACCCACAACAATGGCGACTTCCACACCCAAATCTTTTATGGATTTTATTTCCTCGCAGTATTGCTCTAAAATGGCAGGATCGAAATTTGTATTTTTTGATGACCCTTGTAGTGCTTCTCCGCTTAGTTTGAGTAGGATACGTTTGTATTTCATGTGCTAATATTAATTCTTTTAATGGTCACATGCCTGCCTGTCGGTAGACAGGGAATTCGCAGTTGAGTATCATGCCGCTGGGTATGGTTCTCTTTATGCTCATTTCATTACTATAGTTTCAGGATGATGCGCAAATATAATTTTATGATTTTAATTATAAGCCCTTTTTAAGGAAAGCCGGGGAAAAAGTTGATGTAGAGGCGACATTGGGTTTTGATTTTAGAATTCAATAAGGATCTGATTCTTTTCAACGCTTTGGCCTTTTTTTACGGTGATCGATTTTATTACGGCCTCGCGTGGTGACTTGATAATATTTTCCATTTTCATAGCTTCCAGAACAATCAACGTATCACCGGTTTTAATGCTATCACCTTCCTGCACCCGAATATCAAGAATAAGCCCGGGCATGGGTGCCCTTATGGAATTTATCTGAGTGCTTGAGTTGCTGTTGATTCCCATTTTTTCTAACACCAAATCAAACTCGTCTTTGAGTGTAATCGGATAGGGATGGCCGTTGACTTTAATCACCACAGTTTTAGTGTCGGAATCAATGGAGACAATTTCGCCATTGAAACTTTTGTTGTTAAAAAGTATATGGTAATGATGGTCACGGATTTTTTTTATATCCCATGACATCGGCAAACCATTGACGACAAAATGGTTTGTGTCTATAACTTCGATGTCAAATGACTTTTCTTTAACCATTACTTTGAACATGTATCAAAAATAGAAGTTTGAAAACAGAAAATAGAATTTTAAGAAAATCTGTCAAGAAATTTTTATTCTGATTATCTGCGCTTACATTTGCGGCTCACACACGAAAAAAACATCACACAGTTTAAAATTTAGGGGTGCCTTAATAACACGGGCTGAGATTATACCCAATGAACCTGATGCCGGTAATGCGGTCGAAGGGAAGGCAAGTTTGAACGTACGCGTGACATCCCCTATGTCATGCAAGTTTAAACCAAACAATATCATGTTAAAATCATTTATGTTATCAGCACTAAGCGTGCTGTCGATCCATGCACTGGCGCAACATTCAGTATCGGGTGTTGTACGAAGTGAAAAGGACAACAATGTCCTGATCAATGCAACCGTTCAATTGAAAGGCACATCGAAGTTTGCGGTCACGGATGACCTCGGATTTTTTCAGTTGGATAAAGTTCCTGACGGTAGCCAATCCTTGTATGTGCAGTACCTCGGCTATCATGATGTCACATTCGAAATTTCTATTTCGACAGACACTGCCGTATTGATTATCATGAAAGAGGATCCGATGTTGACGGATGAAGTGGTAGTAGAGGCGACAAGGGCAACACAAAAAAATGGCGTTACCTACAGCACAGTAAGTAAAAGTCAAATTCAAAAACAAAACTTTGGCCAGGACCTACCCATGTTGCTGAATTGGACGCCTTCGGTAGTGACAACTTCTGATGCGGGAGCTGGCGTTGGCTACACCGGTATTCGCATTCGCGGAAGCGATGCCACCCGAGTGAATGTGACCATCAACGGTATACCGTACAACGATAGCGAATCGTTGGGAACCTACTGGGTAGATATTCCAGACATGGCAACATCAACGCAGAGCATTCAAATACAGCGCGGTGTAGGTACATCGACTAATGGTGCTGGTGCATTTGGCGGATCCATTAATTTACAAACCAATACCCTGAACGATAAACCGTATGCTGAAATCACTTCAACGGCAGGTTCGTTTGGAACACTTAAAAATGCAGTTGGTTTTGGAACCGGTTTAATAAACGATCACTGGGTGGTGGATGGTCGTGTCTCCAAAATCCAATCGGATGGTTTCATCGACAGAGCCTCTTCTGATCTTTCATCGTATTATTTTTCAGGCGGCTATTACGCAGGCAAGACGATGTTGAAAGCCATTGTCTTTGGCGGAAAAGAACGAACGTACCAAAGCTGGTACGGTGTGCCTGAGTCACGGTTGAACAACGATGAGGAAGCGATGCTTGTGACGGCAGCAAACGAAGGATGGAATGCAGAGCAAACGCAAAATTTGTTAACGAGCAACAGCCGAACCTTTAATCCCTACACCTACAAAAACCAGGTGGATGATTATAAACAAGACCACTACCAACTTCACTTTTCGCAACGCATGGGTGAAGGATTTACATGGAATACAGCGCTACATTATACACCTGGAAGAGGATACTACGAAGAATACAAATATGATCAGAACATTGCCGATTACGGACGTGACAATGTGGTAATAGATGATGATGGTGTAGCAACGGACAACGACACCCTTACGACAACCGATCTCATCAGAAGAAGATGGCTGGACAATAATTTCTATGGTGTAACGTATTCTCTTCAATACGAAGGCGAAAAATTAAATTCAGTGTTGGGTGGTGCGTGGAACCGATACGATGGCGATCACTTTGGTGAAATACTTTGGGCTCAGGTACCTATCGCACCCTACGAGCATCGCTATTATTTTAACAATGGTGATAAACGTGATTTCAATATGTATTTCAAAAACAGTTATCAGTTTGGCTCATTGCTCAGTGCGTTTGTCGATTTGCAGGTACGAAAATTAAATTACAAAACGAGCGGCATTGAAAACAAGCAGAACACGTTTGATGTCGATAAACAATACACCTTCTTTAATCCGAAGGTCGGATTGAATTTTTCATTCTCCAATCAGCAGGCCATGTATGTGAGCTATAGCATTGCCAACCGTGAGCCCGTGCGTGATGACTTCATTGATAATCTTGGAGCCACACCGAAGGCAGAGCGATTGGGCGATTTGGAAATTGGTTACAGGGCTACATCATCAACCCATGCCTTTAATGTAACGGGTTACCTGATGCATTACAACAATCAGTTGGTGCTGACCGGCGCTATCAATGATGTAGGTTCTTCTGTGAGGACAAATGTTGATAAAAGTTATCGAGCAGGTGTAGAGTTGGAGGGCATCATGAAGATTTCAAAAAAGCTTTCATGGAATGTAAACCTTACCCTCAGTCAAAACAAAATAAAAAACTTTACCGAAGTATTGTATGACTATGGTGCCAATTGGGATGAATATAATGTGGTTGAAAGAAAATATTCGAATACAGACATATCCTTTTCACCTAATGTTATTGGCGGCTCAACATTGACGTATACCGTTTTCAGGGGAACAGAACTTGCCTTGTTAACGAAGTATGTAGGCAAGCAATATCTGGACAACACCTCCAACAATGAGAGAAGTATTTCTGCATACTTGGTAAATGATGTGCGTGTTTCTTACACCCTAAATCCAGCGTTCATGAAAGAACTCCGATTCAGTGTGTTGGTGAACAACATTACCAATACGCTTTACGCTGCCAACGGATATTCATGGGGATATAGGGGTGGTGGTGACGAATACAGGGAGAATTATTTTTTCCCGCAGGCAGGTATTCATTTTATGGCCATGCTTTCGGCTAAATTTTAGCCATTCACTAATCCGGCCAGCGCTATAATGCTGGTCGGTTTTCTTTACTTTTGGGGCAGCATCTATGAATCTGCCAGCTATCTTTTCGGTTAAGTTTTTGACCTCTTTCCTTCGGCTTACGCGTACAGGGAATCTCTTCATCATTGCGCTTGCTCAATACTTCACTGCAGTGTTCATAGTGGATCCGCATACGATAACCGATCTCCGTTTGTTTCTACTTTCGCTTTCCACCGTGCTCATCGCTGCCGCGGGGTACATTATCAATGACTATTACGATGTGAAAATTGATTTTATCAATAAGCCTGAGCGGGTGCAGATAGGTAAGACCATTACCCGAAGGTTTGCCATTTTATTTCATGTGTCATTGTCGGTGTTGGGTATTTTGATTGGAACTTATGTTTCCTGGAAAATTGGTGTCGTCAATGCTTTTTCGGTTTTTCTGTTGTGGCTGTATTCAAACAATCTGAAACGATTACCATTTGTTGGGAATTTTTCCGTGGGACTTCTTACTGGTCTTTCCATCTTTGTTGTTGAAATTTTGTACCCCGGCAATCACGCCATGATATTGGTGTATGCCGTACTCTCATTTTTCATGACGGTGGTGCGAGAGATTGTAAAAGACATGGAAGACTTAAAAGGTGACAATACATTTGGGTGCCGCACATTGCCGATTGTAGTGGGCATCCGAAAAACAAAATGGATTATTTATATCATTCTTATGGTGTTTGCTTTTTCTATTTTATGGATAGACGTTTATTATGATACGTTACCCGAGTATTACTTCCTTATTTTTTTGCTGCTACCCATGCTTTTTCTGCTTTACAAACTATCGCGGGCAGATACGAAGCTCGCCTTCAATCAGCTCAGTACGTTTTGTAAATTGATTCTTTTGCTGGGTATTTTAAGTATGGCTTTTTTGTAGTTATGAACCTGATTAATGATGAGAATGAAAATTGTATATTTGATTTATGGAAACACTAAGAATAAACATTGTTAACCCAAAGGCCAAGAAGTTACTTGAAGATTTAGAGGCTATGAATTTAATAGCCATTCAAGATGGAGACCCAAGAAAGTCTTTCCAAAAACTTCTAGATAAATTAAGATCAAAAAAGCAAGCCATCTCTTTAGAAGAAATAACTCAAGAAGTTGAGGTTGTGAGAACCAAGCGTTATGCGAGGAAAAATAAGTAAGGTTATTATTGATACAAATCTTTGGATTAGCTTCTTGATTTCTAAAGATTTTAAAAAATGGATGAAAAAATAAAAACTGGTAAGATTAGAATTCTGTTTAGTAGTGAATCGATTGAGGAATTTTTGACGGTGGCCAATAGGCCAAAATTCAAAAATATGTTTTCGGAAAAAGAGATTGAGGCTGCGATAGATCTATTTGATGTGTACGCGGAAATGCACGATGTCAAAAGTAAAATTGAAATTTGCCGAGACTTGAAAGATAACTTTCTTCTTGCGCTAGCAAAAGATGCTCGAGCTGACTATCTGATAACGGGAGATAAGGATATTCTAGAATTAAAACTTTTTGGGAAGACAAGGATAATAACTATATCCACATTTCTTAAAAGCATGAATTAATTCTTTGTGTTCATAAAATCAAAACTCCTTACCTAACTGTTTACTAGGAACAAAATAATGAAAAAATTCAAGCTGGCAATTTTTGCATCGGGCAGTGGTACCAATGCCGAGGAAATTATGAAATACTTCAAGGCGCATGAACGCATTGAAGTTGTGATCTTATTAAGTAACAATAAAGAAGCCTATGCATTGCAACGGGCGGTAAGCTATAATGTGCCGGTGAAGGTTTTTAATCGCGATCAATTTAAAAATACAACTGAGGTCCTTGATTGGCTTTTGGAAAAAGGTACCACTCATATCATACTGGCAGGTTTTCTCTGGCTTGCACCCAAATACTTTATTGATGCATATACTGGAAAGATCATCAACATCCACCCGGCATTGCTACCGAAATATGGAGGCAAAGGAATGTACGGTATGAAGGTGCACGAAGAAGTAAAACGAAATGCAGATTCAGAAAGCGGCATCACCATTCATGAGGTGAATGATCAATACGATGAAGGCAAAATTATTTTCCAAACCAAATGTGTTCTTGATAAGGAGGATGCTCCCGATCAAATTGCAAACAAAGTACATCAACTGGAATATCAACATTACCCAACTGTAATTGAAAGTTGGATCCTAAACGCTCACTAATTGCAGATATAATCTGCGAGAGTTTAAGCAATAGGAAAGGTCAACTACAAGAAACCCACAGCTTTTTTATTTTTCAGTCCATTCAAAATCTTCCGATCGCGGAAATTTTTCGAAAGCTGCAATGATGGTTTCATTGGGTTCTGCGAGTTTCCGTTTGACCAAATCAATCCATGCGCCATCCACTGTAAGGGTGGCCGCTACGTTTTCTGATTTATAAATTTGGTGTCGAAGTGTCCATCGTGAAAAATTAAGGGTGGCCTTCACTAAGTGCACATCGATGCTGATCTTGTCTTCGTGCCGGATTTCTTTTCTGAAAATAGCTTCTTCGCGAAAGATTACGGGGCCGATTTTAAACTCTTCTATCCGTTTTACAGAAAGACCATGGGCGTTGAGAAAAGAGATCCTCAGCATAGCGCCATAATCGTAATAGGCAGAGTGACGCAAATGATTGTTGGCGTCAATGTCAGACCAGCGAATTTGAATATCCATTGTTTCCATCTTTTAAAGATACGGTTAAACAGCCACTCCTTCAATCAGGATTACCTTTTCAATGGATTGGTTCTTAAGCGAAAGATGTTTGGTTCGGTCGGGGTCATTCGCATAAGCTTCAAATGATTTTTTTGAATCAAATGAAACCAGATGGATTTCATAGGGTTTAAAAGAAGGGTCGCCTATGTAGGCTTGAGATTCGGGGCGCACTCGAAGAAGCAATTGGCCGTGATGCTTGAGAAGCAGGGGTAGCACCTGATCCTCAAACTGATGAAAGCTGTTTTCCTGTCCGGCTTTTATGAAAATGAGTTGGGTATAATAGATCATCTCCGAATTTGAAAGCACTTTCCAAAGGATGGATAATAGGTATGAATTTTTTTTTAATGTCGTGAGATGCTGCTTCGCGAAGTGATCATTTCAAACTCCGGAATAACTTCACTTTTGATGGATACCTTTCTTGTGGGAGCAGTAGTGTTATGTGTTTTTTCTAAAAGTTCAATATGCTTTTCGGCAATGATCCGTTGTTTGTCAGCTTCTTTTTTTTCTATATAGCCAAAAATTAGTGAGCCAATAGTAGTTAGCGTCAGCACTCTGATTGCTACTTCTTTTCTCATGAGAGTTTCTTTTAAGTTTAAAAAATATGTCCTCCCCAAATATAGGGCGGAGTTTGTAGATATTAAAACGCAAAGAGCGAATTACACATCAAACCAAAATCTACAACGATGCAAATTTGAAAAAGTATACAAAGGGAATGAATTTTTTTAAAGCTATTACGGTGCGTTCACCTCGCTGAACGACCCTCCATCTTCCGTCCAACTCAGGGGATACTTTCCGTCTATAAATTCCAACGCATCTTTTGTGGGATGCAACGGTTTGAAAGTATCGATCATCACGGCCAACTCTTCTGTGGCTTTGGCACCGATACTTTTTTCAACGGTACCCGGGTGGGGCCCATGTGGAAGCCCACCAGGATGCAAGGTGAACGAACCTCTATCTATTCCTTTCCGGCTCATAAAATTTCCTTCAGCGTAATACAACACCTCATCACTGTCTATGTTGCTGTGATTGTAAGGTGCCGGTATGGCCAGCGGATGATAGTCGAACAGCCGTGGAACAAATGAACAAATAACAAAATTTTGTCCCTGAAAAGTCTGATGTACTGGAGGTGGCTGATGAATTCTTCCGGTGATGGGCTCAAAGTCGTGAATAGAAAATGCATAGGGCCACAGAAATCCATCCCATCCTACAAGATCAAGTGGACTATAATCATAAACATAACTGTGTAAGAAGCCACCTTTTTTAATTTTCATTACAAACTCTCCTTTACTTGCGTCAGTGATAAGTTCACCAGGTGGACGAATGTCCCGCTCACAATAGGGTGAATGTTCAAGAAGTTGACCGAGGTCATTTCGATATCGTTTCACGGTCTCTATGGGTGAAGCGGATTCTATGATAAGAAGTCGCAGCGGGCCGTCACTAAATTCAAATTTGTAAATGACCGTTCGGGGAATGACAACATAATCACCTTTCTTGATTTCAAGCTTGCCAAACTGAGAAATAAGATAGCCACTGCCATCATGAATAAAGATGACTTCATCGCCTTCGGCATTTTTATAAAAGTAATCCATCGTGCGTTGTGATGGCGAACAAATAGCAAGTGAGCAATCATTGTTTTTCAGTAAGACCTTTCGTGCCGATAAAAAGTCAACTCCGGTTTCCCCAACCGTGGATGTGTTGAGGTGCATCTGTTGCATAGGGAAATCGTGCAAAACCACCGGGCCAAAAGGCACAGGTTCTTGAATGGCCTTCACACGTGTGGGTGGATGGTTGTGATAAAGTATGGAATAAATGCCCGAGAAACCTTTGGACGTTACCAATTCTTCATGGTATAAACTGCCATCCCCTTGTCGGAATTGCGTATGCCGTTTTGGTGGAATGTTTCCAAGTCGATGATAATACATAGGTCAATACTGTTTAATGAATCAAATTACAAAATTTGAACCAAGGGGAGTAGTAAAAAAACAAAGAATCCCTAGTGTAAGACTTGGATTCTAATAAAATTGGTGCTAACCCTGAATACTGTAATTTCAATACTTACATCTCTTGTCGGTTCAAATCCGGAATTTTATCAAACAGTTTAAGGGCTGATTGTAGTATTTCGTTTGTTTCATTGAAAATAGGATAGAAGCCATCATTGCCCCACACGCCTTTTGCGATCTGCGCTTTCAAGTGTAGTTCAAAGAGGTCGCGCTTTTGTTTTAGTTCGGCTCTGTCGGGCTTCACTTTATTTCGTTCGCCTACGTTCACTAGCTGATCGAACATAGTGTCGGTAACACGGAATTTTTTGTAGAAATTTTTAAAGCCCATTTTATCCAATGCCTCTTTGTTTTGTTCTGCATAGTAGAAGGCGTATTCATAAATCGCATATGACGTGTAAAGTTCATTGAGGTAATGGCTGTTCAGCACGGTATCCAAGGGCACAAAGTAGTCGGGCATTATGCCGCCACCGCCATACACTTTTCTTCCGTTCAAGGTCAGGTACTTTAATGAGTCGTTGAAATGGATGCTGTCGGAGTGAAAGAATTCTCCATGGTTATAACGACTGATAATGTCGCGAGAATATTCCTCATCATCTTCATAGGGTTTTTGAATGGATCTTCCACTCGGTGTATAATAGCGCGAAATGGTAAGGCGCACTTCCGAACCATCAGTCAAGTCAAATGGATTTTGAACCAGCCCTTTGCCAAAACTTCTTCTGCCCACAATCAATGCACGGTCATTGTCTTGCAATGCGCCGCTCACAATTTCAGATGCCGATGCGCTACCTTCATTAATTAACACAATCAAGTCTCCGTTTTCAAAATTTCCTTTGTCGGTGGAGCTGGCAAATTGATCATAGCGGGCATTCTTTCCCTTTGTGTAAACGATTTTTTTGCCACCGGAAAGAAAATCGTCAGACATCTCAATAGCAATGTTCATAAAGCCACCGGGGTTGCCTTGCAGATCAAGAACCAGTTTTTTCATTCCTTGTTCCTTCAATTTTTTTAAGGCATCTGAAAATTCACTATACGTAGTGGCTGCAAATCGACTTACTTTAATGTAGCCTATATCGTCTTTCACCATGTACGAAACATCAACAGAATATTGTGGTATTTTATCACGGATGATGTTGAACTCAAGGTCCTTCTCATGCCGCATTATGCCCACTTTCACTTGTGTTCCCTTTGGTCCTTTCAGGTAGTGCATCACATCGGTGTTGGTAACGCCTACCCCACCGACATTTTTTCCATCCACGGCAATGATCTTGTCGCCCGATCGAATGCCCACTGCTTCCGAGGGTCCGCCACTTAGGGGCGAGACAACAACAATGGTGTCATCAAATATTTTGAACTCTATTCCGATACCATCAAAGTTGCCGCGCAGGTCTTCATTGGCTACCTCTCTGTCTTCTGCCGTAATGTAAGAGGAATGAGGATCTAGTTTAGAAAGCATGTGGGTGACGGCATCATCTACCAGGTCTTTGGTGTCAACCTCATCTACATATGAATCCTTGATTTGAGACAGGACTTCACGAAACTTTTGGACGTCCTGCCCCACTTCGCGGCCATTTTTATTGCCCATATTGGCGCCTATAAAAACCCCGGCTGCAAGCCCCAGGCATAGAACAATGGGGAGTTTGATGCTATATCCTGAATTTTTCTTTTTTGGCTGTTCACCAAATTCCTGAATTTCACTCATAATTGGTTCTTATGTAATGGGCTCTTGAAAACATATGGTCTTAACGAACCACGAAAATAAATGTTAACCATGGAAGTAGAAACAACAAAACTGAAGATTTATTCCCATATTATGATATTTGTCAGGGGTTGGTTGTTTATCAGGCTGATCCTGATTTTTTGTTTTGGATTTCTATATATTTACCGATACGATGGATGGCACGTCCCTGAAGCATAAGCGAATTTCTGACCTGGTTGACGAAAACTATGTGCACGCCTATGTTTTATTTTATTTTGGGATAAGCTTTTATGAATTCTCAGAACAAACGCTTGAGCAGGTTTGTCTTAGCCGCGGCCTTCGTGTGGAACAAGTTATAAAGGAGCTTGAGACCCCTTCCCATTTACCAGCATCGGATCTTCCCTTGATATCGTATCCTATTGATCTGATCATTGAATACCTGAAGCATACCCATTATCTTTTCATAAAACATAAACTTCCCTACATCACCCGTTTGGTGGAAGCGTTTCGTGCCAATCACAAACAGTTTGAGCAGATAGAACGCGATTTAAAAACGGTGTTGCCCTTATTTGTAGAAGACTTCATTCATCATATTTATGAAGAAGAAGATTCTTTGTTTACCTATATCCAAGCATTGGATCGCGCTTCGCACGGACAGTACCATGCGACAAAACTTTTTTACCTTCTTGAGAAAACATCCATTCAAAAATTCTCCATGGAGCATGAGGTACATGATGATGAAATGGTTGGTATTCGCAAGATCACGAATGATTATGAACTGAATGCGGAATCCCCACTACATGTGAAGGTCTTATATAAAGAACTTCAGGAGTTTGAACGGAACCTATCAATACACGCACGCATTGAAAATGAAATCCTCTTCCCCAAAGCAATGGCTCTTGAAAATAAAGTGAAGCAGGCTTTCTTTGAGCGCGCCAAGCTCAATTGATTTTTCTTCTACCGCCTGCACAATCTCTGATACACAATGGGTAGACTCATGGCATTCGACTATGGAACAAAGCGCACAGGCATAGCAGTGACGGATCCCTTGCGCATTATCTCTACGCCTCTGGACACAGTGGACACAGCTACTATTTTTTCATTCTTAAAATCGTATTTAGAAAAAGAACCAGTTGATGCTTTTGTGGTCGGCATGCCTAAAACATTATCCAATGAAGATTCTGCTATAAGTCCCCAGGTGCGAAAATTTGTTGAGGCGTTAACGCAAGTCTTTCCAGATAAACCTATTCACTTGATGGACGAACGCTTTACCAGCTCCATTGCCCAGCGTGCTATGATTGATGGGGGCATGAAAAAGAAAGACAGACGCAACAAAGCCAATGTAGATAAGATAAGCGCCACCCTTATTTTGCAGGACTTTCTGTCACGGGTAATCCGCTAAAATTTAAAACTTTATTAACTTTGCCGGTCGAAGCATTCTTATGATATATCCGATTGTCGTATATGGTGACCCCGTGCTGAGAACGAGGGCGAAACAGATTGAGAAAGGTACTGACCTGAAGCAACTTATTCAGGATATGAATGATACCATGCGTGTGGCACAAGGCATCGGGCTGGCGGCTCCTCAGATTGGAAAAGCGATACGATTGTTTGTGGTAGATGGCACGGCAATAGAAGATGATCCCGATCTTGCTGAATTTAAATTGGCTTTCATTAATCCGGAAATTGTTAAAGAAGTGGGCGAAGCGTGGCAGTATGAAGAAGGCTGTCTGAGCATTCCAAACATTCGTGAAAATATTTCCCGTAAGGAAAAAGTTAAAATCAAATATTACGATCAGGAATGGAATCTCCATGAAGATGAATTTGATGGTATGCGCGCTCGTATCATTCAACATGAGTATGACCACATCGAAGGGAAGTTGTTTATCGACTATCTCACACCGTTAAAGAAGCGGTTGCTTAAAGGGAAACTCACCGATATTTCAAAAGGAAAAGTAGATACAGAATATCGCATAAAATTTAAAGCGTAGAAGCCTTAAGGTGCTGGCGTCATTGACTTTTTTCAAAGCAGGATAAATGAATAAAAATTCCGACGCCAATTTCGAAGTTCACTCCCGCCTTCCCGATGTAGGCACAACCATTTTCACTATCATGTCTAAAATGGCAGCTGACCTAGGCGCCATTAATCTTTCTCAAGGATTCCCGGATTTTCCCATTGATGAAAAGCTCATCGATCTGGTGCATCATTACATGAAGGAAGGTAACAATCAATACGCTCCCATGCCGGGTGTTTTTGAATTCAGAAAATCAATTGCCGATACCGTGAGTAGTTCATACGGCGTACGTGTGAATGCCGATACAGAAGTAACGGTTACGGCAGGGGCAACAGAAGCCTTGTTCGCCACCATCTCTGCTTTTATCAATCCGGGTGATGAAGTGATTTTGTTTGATCCGTGTTATGATTCGTATGATCCTGCTATTCGATTGAATGGTGGCGTGCCCATACACTTGGAGTTGAACCCTCCACACTTTTCTATCGATTGGGACCGTGTGCAAAATTCAATTTCGAAAAAAACAAAAATGATCGTGATCAACACGCCTCATAATCCAACAGGGTCTGTGTTGTCAGAAGGTGATTTGATTGCGTTGGAAAAAATTGCCCTACACCACGGGTTGCTCGTAGTGAGTGACGAAGTCTATGAGCGTATTATTTTTGACGATCATATTCATCAAAGTGTTTTGCGTTTTAGTGGATTGGCCTCGCAAAGTATTGCCATATCATCTTTTGGAAAAACGTTTCATGCTACCGGTTGGAAAGTGGGCTATGCCATAGCACCGGAAAACCTCACCCGCGAGATCAAGAAGACGCACCAGTTTATTACGTTTAGTGTGAACACACCTGTGCAGATGGCGCTTGCAGAATATTTAAAAACCCCTGAACATTATTTATCGCTAGGCAAATTTTTTCAGCGGAAGCGTGATTTTTTTCTTGAACAGATCAAAGGATCTTCGTTTGAACCCATCGCCAGCAAAGGGTCGTATTTTCAACTCGTGTCTTATAAAACCATTTCATCCAAGCCGGAAATTGAAATGGCCGAAGAGATCACCCGAAAATTTAAAGTGGCCTCTATACCGGTCTCTGTTTTCTATAAGAGCCAGAAAAACCAACATCTGTTACGGTTTTGTTTTGCCAAAAAAGAAGAGACGCTTTTGAGGGCAGGGGAAATTCTGAGGAAAATATAATTTCGCCCTCCCGTGTTGGTGATCCACTGGTGGTGCACCTAATGAATATTAATTCACCGTATCATCCGTCCTTTTGAAGCCGAATGGCATTCAATAAATATCCTTCAGATTTTCGTTAGAATGTTTGACCTCGTTTCGTTTTCTT
The DNA here is from genome assembly GCA_038218385.1 of Cytophagales bacterium. Taxonomy (GTDB): domain Bacteria; phylum Bacteroidota; class Bacteroidia; order Cytophagales; family Cyclobacteriaceae; genus JBBRKB01. The sequence continues at coordinate 17,295 of JBBRKB010000004.1, forward strand.
TGCGGCTGGAAACCAGGTAGCATGCAGGATTTAAAAATCACCATTATTCAATCAGACATCCATTGGGAAGATATTGGCGCAAACCTAGCCATGTTTGAGGAAAAAATATGGCGTGTGAGCGGCCAAACGGATGTTATCGTGCTACCTGAAATGTTCACCACGGGCTTTAGCATGGGCGCCACCCGGTTATCTGAAATGATGAATATGCGCACCACCAAATGGATGAAGCAAATTGCCGATCAGACTGGTGCTCTTATTTTGGGTAGCCACATTGCCAACGTTCATGATCGCTATTACAACCGTTTGTTGTGGATGGAGCCAGGAGGAAACGTGAAGACGTACGATAAGCGTCATCTTTTTCGGATGGCAAGTGAAAAGAAAACATATTCTGCTGGCGAAAGCCTTTTGATTGGCCAATGGAAAGGCTGGAGGATTTGCCCGTTGATATGCTATGATTTGCGCTTTCCTGTATGGAGTCGCAACCGATATGACATTACCACCAAAAAGTTGGCGTATGATGTTTTGATCTATGTAGCCAACTGGCCAACCACCCGAATAGATGTATGGGACACTTTATTAAAGGCGCGTGCTATTGAAAACAGTTGCTATACAGTAGGTGTGAACCGCATTGGTATTGATGGCAACGGTATTGAGTACAATGGCCACTCAGCATTTATAAGTCCAAAAGGAGATGCCATTTATTCGAGTGATGCGTCAGAGACCATCAAGACGTTGGAGGTGAATGCCAATTCCTTACACTCCTATCGTGACCGGTTCCCTTCTTTTATGGACGCGGACGAATTTACAGTTGAGTTTGAACAATTTGAAGAGTACGGCAACAACGCACAAGGCTAACCTGGCGGGTTAGTTAATCACAAACTGTCGGATCATTTTCTTCGTCACCACATCATCACTGCTTTTCACAAACTTATCTTCAAATGTGCCTAGCATGCGCTCCAGTGTGGTATGCTTCCCGGATAAAACAATCAGGTGAATTTTTTCTTCCATGCTAAACAAGTGATTGACCAACGATAATAAAGAGTCGAGTGGCTGGTTCTCATTAGCTACTTCTATAAAGAGAAAGGATTGTTGCGACTGGTCGAGCAGTTGCTTGACAAGATTAATAATGTAGGGGTCTGACTGATTGTCCAGATCGGTGCCGAGCACATCATCTGATAGTGACGAGGCAAAGTTGAGAAGAGGCTTTTCATATTGCTCTTCTTGCCAATGACCAATATTAACCTGGACAAATAAGCGCATGATCAAAGCTATAAAGGTATTTGGCAATTCAAAAAATCTTTGACATCCATTCACGATCGCTTGGGGCGAGGCTCATTTTTAATACTTTTGCACCTTTCCATTCCAATTCTTTGCACCATGCCGAGCACACCGATTTCACGCGCCTTAATATCAGTTTATTACAAGGAAAACCTTGAACCAATCATTCACGCATTGGCCAGCAATGATGTGGAGTTTGTGTCTACAGGAGGAACGCAGGAGTTTATTGAAAAGCTTGGCTACACCGTAACACCCGTTGAAAAATTGACTGGCTACCCTTCTATTTTTGGTGGAAGGGTAAAGACGCTGCACCCTGCAATTTTTGGTGGAATTCTTTATCGCAGGGATGACACCACACATGTGAAGCAGGCAAAAGAATATAACATCGCACCTATTGATCTGGTGATCGTTGACCTTTATCCCTTTGAAGAAACCGTTGCGCAAGGTGGATCGGAAGAAGCCATCATCGAGAAGATTGATATCGGTGGGATTTCGCTTATTCGCGCATCGGCAAAAAATTTCAAAGACTCTTTAATAGTAGCATCGCGAAACGAATACGATGACCTGTTGCATTTGATAGAGGCCAAGCAGTGCGCTTCAGATCTAATGGACAGAAAGAAATTTGCCTCCATGGCATTTGATGTTACCTCGCATTATGATGCCGCTATTTTTAAATACTTTAACCAATCGTTCAACATTCCCAGTTTCAAGCAGAGCCATCAGCAGGGAAGAATTCTTCGCTATGGCGAAAACCCACATCAGCAAGGAACATACTATGGCAACCTTGACGGATTGTTTGAACAACTCAATGGAAAAGAATTAAGCTACAACAACCTGGTGGATGTTGATGCGGCCATCAACTTGGTGGCTGAGTTTGAAGATGAAACAGCATTCATCATTATCAAACACACCAATGCATGCGGTGTGGCCACAGCCCCCACCGTTAAGGAAGCATACCTCAAAGCCTATCAGGCGGATACCATTTCAGCATTTGGCGGCATTCTTTCAACCAATAAAACCATTGATTTAGCCGCAGCCGAAGAGATCAATAAATTGTTTTTTGAGATCATCATTGCTCCGGCATATGATGCGAAAGCATTGGAGCTTTTGAAATCGAAAAAGAATAGGATGATCCTTTTACAGAAAGCATCATTAAAAGAGACAAAGCAATTCAAGAGTATACTCAACGGTGTGATTGAACAAGATCTTGATTTGAAAACTGATGCTTCCAGTGACCTTAATGTGCGAACCAAACGTGCACCTGATGCTGATGAAGTGGAGGCGCTTTTGTTTGCCAGCAAGATTTGCAAACACACTAAATCAAATACCATTGTGTTTGCAGTGAATGGTCAGTTGATTTCAAGCGGAGTAGGACAGACCTCACGCGTAGATTCATTGAAGCAGGCGATTGAGAAAGCTGCCGCCTTTGGCCTTGACCTGAAAGGATCGGTAATGGCATCTGATGCCTTCTTCCCTTTTCCGGATTGTGTGGAGATTGCCCATGGGGTTGGGATCAAAGCTGTGATACAACCAGGTGGGTCTGTGAAAGATCAAGACTCAGTTGACTATTGTGATAAACATGACATGGCCATGGTGTTCACAGGAACTCGTCACTTCAAGCATTAATAGACTAATCACCTCTTGATATAGGACATGTGGCGACTGTTACTATAGTTTTGTTGAAATAACTTACATTTTTGAGAGGTGATACATTATTTATGTAAATTGAATGCAATTTTATTCTGAACTTAAACCGTCAGTATCATAAGGGTACATTTTTAAAACTAATAGCACCACTACACTACAATGGGATTTTTTGATTTTTTCACCAGCGACATTGCCATAGACCTTGGCACTGCCAACACCCTTATTATCTACAAAGACAAGATTGTTGTAGACGAGCCCTCCATTATCGCCATCGACAAAACGGCCAACAAGGTGTTGGCCATTGGACGCGAAGCGATGCAAATGCATGAGAAGACGCATGAGAACATCAAGACCATCCGTCCTTTGAAAGAAGGTGTGATTGCCGATTTCCATGCTGCAGAGATGATGATCCGTGGGATGATCAAAATGATCGACACAGGCAAACGTCTATTTCCACCTTCCCACCGCATGATCATTTGTATTCCTTCAGGGATCACGGAAGTGGAGAAGCGGGCTGTTCGCGATTCGGCAGAACATGCCGGAGCAAAAGAAGTGTACATGATTCATGAGCCGATCGCTGCTGCCATCGGTATCGGCATCGACATTGAACAGCCCATTGGTAACATGATTGTTGATATCGGCGGAGGTACAACTGATATTGCTGTAATAGCCCTTTCGGGAATTGTATGTGATCAATCTATTCGCGTAGCGGGCGATACATTTAATAGAGATATTTTAGATTACATGAGACGCCAGCACAATCTGTTGATTGGCGAGCGCTCTGCTGAGAGAGTTAAAATAGAAGTGGGCTCGGCTCTCACCGAGTTAGATGACGGGCCAGATGATTATGAAATCCGTGGACGTGATTTGATGACGGGCATTCCCAAGACGATTAAGATATCATACTCTGAAGTCGCTTTTGCATTGGATAAATCTGTGTCCAAGCTGGAAGAGGCTGTTCTTAAAGCGTTGGAAACTTCACCTCCGGAACTTTCTGCTGATATTTATGAACGCGGTATTTATCTCACGGGTGGTGGCGCTTTGCTCCGAGGCCTTGATAAGCGCCTGGCGTTGAAAACAAAACTGCCGATACATGTTGCTGATGATCCCTTGCGTGCAGTGGTGAGAGGAACAGGTATGGCGTTGAAAAATCTGCAAAACTACCGTGCCGTATTGATGAACTAGGTGATTCATGAATAGGCTCTTTCTCTTTCTCTATCAGTATCGGGCTTTTTTTACCTTCGTTGCATTTGAAGTGGTTTGCGTATGGATGATGGTGTCTAGCAACCATTACCAGCGCGCATTGTTTTTCAATTCATCGGGGGCAACAGTGGCCAACATCAACAGCTTCTCTTACAACATAGGCGAATACTTCAATCTGAAAGAAACCAATGTTTCCCTTTCAGAAGAAAATGCGCGACTGCGCACATTGCTTGGGCAGAAATCCACTTCCGTTGTAAGTACAATATCCACTGAATCGGATTCGTCTGTTGTGCAGCGTTGGGAATTTGTGAGTGCGAAGGTGGTGAACAATTCGGTCGATCGGTTTACTAACTTTATAACCATTGACAAGGGCGAAGATGCGGGTATAGAAGTTGGAATGGCCGTGATGAGTGGCAATGGTGCAGTAGGAAAAGTAAAAGCAACATCCGATCACTATAGTGTGCTTACCTCTATTTTAAATATTGATGTAATGACTTCTGCGATGCTAAAACGTACGGGTCATTTTGGAACCATCCAGTGGGATGGTTCGGATCCTCAATATCTGGATTTCAATTTTATTCCACCCCATGTAAAGCCTGTGGTAGGCGATACCGTTGTAACCTCTGGATACAATGCTATTTTTCCTTCCGGAATTTTGATCGGCATCATTGAAGATGTTCATTTAAATGAAGCCGCGCTATTTTATGATTTGCATGTAAAAATTGGGCAGGATTTTCAGAAGCTCAACTATGTAGAAGTGATAAAAAGCAAACTGAAAGTGGAACAAGATTCTGTTGAGATGCCATTTAATCCCCTTGTCAAATGAGCAGGTTAGGGATTACTCAGATCATTTCTTTTATTCTTCTACTTACCTTGCAGGTAGTGTTTTTGAAAAACGTTGTCTTGTTTCATACAGCGTTCTGTTTTTTATACATCTCCTTCATCTTACTTCTTCCCATAGACATGAACCGTTTGATCCTTTTAGGGGTTGGATTTGGTATGGGTTTGATGGTGGACATTTTTTATGAAAGCCTTGGTATGCATGCTTTTGCGTGTGTCCTCATCATGTTCATGAGAAACTATTACTTAAACATGTTGACTCCACAAGGTGGATACGACAGTAATGTGAGACCCACCCTGGCGACCAATGGGCTTCAATGGTTTTTGGTCTACGTTACACCACTGGTGTTTTTACATCATGTGGTGTTGTTCTTTTTAGAAGCAGGTGGTTTTACTATTTTCTGGCTTACCTTATGGAAAGCGTTTGCAAGCACCATGTTTACCACCTTTATGATCGTAGTGGTGCAGTTTTTATTTCCCGATAGGAAACGGACATGAACGAAGGACGAAAAGAAATAATCCAGTTGACCTTTGTGTTTGTGGTCATTGTCTTTTTGGTAAAACTATTCCTTATCCAGGTACTGGATGACAGTTACAAACAACTGGCAGAGACCAATGCCATACGCAAAGACATTCAGTATCCCGTACGCGGAATTATTTACGATCGCAATGGGAGACTCATTACATACAACAGTCCGGAGTATGACTTGTTGATTATTCTTAAGGAAGTAAAGCACCTTGATAGCGCAAGGTTTTGTGAAGTGTTCAACATGCCTATCGAAGATCTGAGACAACGGTTCAAAGATTTATATACCCAAATACGAAACAGAAAAGCTTCCGAACTTCAGCCTACAGCTTTTATTAAACAATTGTCCAATCGCGATTTTGCTGGCATCCAGGATAACATTGATGACTTTGATGGCTTCTACATTCAGCCTCGTACTACACGTGCTTACGCGGGCAGAGCACTAGCCAATGCGTTGGGATATGTAAGTGAAATTTCAAAAAACCAATTGGCGCGCGACTCTTCACGCAATTACCGTCAGGGAGATTATGTTGGGCAAAGTGGCATTGAATCATATTATGAAGAATACCTTCGAGGTAAGCGTGGTGTAAAATTTCTTTTGCGAAATAAAGACGGCATTATTAAAGGCTCATACAAAGATGGGAAATACGATACCTTATCAGTGGCAGGTCAGGATTTGGTGAGTACTATTGATTTAACCCTTCAAGAATATGGTGAGTTTTTAATGAATGGAAAATCGGGAAGTATAATCGCGATTGAACCTGCTACAGGAGAAATACTTTCGATGGTTTCAGGGCCTTCATACGATCCCAATCTTTTATCAGGAAAAAATTATAGCGGCAACTTCGTGTTGATAAGCAGTGACACGAACAAACCTCTTTTCAACAGGCCGTTGATGGCGCAGTATCGGCCGGGCTCCATTTTTAAAGTTGCTCAAGCGATGGTGGCCTTGCAAGAAGGTGTAATCACGCCTGACACGCGGATCAAATGCAATAGGTCGATTATCAATTGTCATGGCGCTCATAGTAATGAAGATTTGCGTGGAGCCATTGCGAACTCATGCAATCCATACTTCCGTGAAGTGCTAAGGCGCATGCTCAATCAAGGTGCCTCCAATGATCCGTTCATGGATACGCGCATTGGCTTGGAAGAATGGGACAGACACATGAAAAGCTTTGGTTTTGGTGGCCGCTTGGGAATTGATTTGCCCAATGAAAAAAGTGGCTTGGTGCCTAGTCCTGCCTACTATGATCGTGCATACCGTGGAGGTGCGTGGAAATTTTCAAATATCTATTCTATATCTATTGGTGAAGGTGAAAATTTAGTTGTGCCCTTGCAGATGGCAAACTTTGCCGCCATCATTGCCAATAGAGGATTCTATTACACACCACATTTGATAAAATCAATTGGCGATTCTGGAATGCCATTGCCACAATTTACCCAGCCGCACTACACCACTATTGACTCAGCAAATTTTAAGATTGCCGTAGATGCTATGGAGCGAGTAGTGAGTGAAGGTACAGGACAATTCAGGGCGAAGCTGAAAGACATCGTGGTATGTGGAAAAACAGGTACGGTACAGAACATGCCATTGCCCGATCACTCTGTGTTTATTGCTTTCGCTCCAAAAGACAATCCAAGGATCGCTGTGTCAGTATATGTGGAAGATGCAGGCCAAGGCGCGCGTGCAGCGGCATCTATTGCCAGCTTGATGATAGAAAAATATTTTCTGGGTGGAACGAAGCGTCCACAAATTGAAGAGTACGTATTAAAGGGTCAATTCCTATACTGATGCGCGAAGAAAAAATTTCAAACCGAATGGATTGGGTCACCGTGATGCTGTATGCCATCATGATTTTCTGGGGTTGGTTGAATATTTTTTCCGTAACGTAC
>JBBRKB010000005.1:0-23996 GCA_038218385.1 Cytophagales bacterium
ACGCAACATACGATGAGGTAAGTGCAGGCAACACCGGACATGCAGAAGCGGTGGAAGTGACCTTCGACCCTTCACTCACATCATACGAAGAATTGGTAAAACTTTTTTTTGAGACGCATAATCCAGCACAAAAAAACAGGCAGGGTCCTGATATAGGCAGCCAGTATCGGTCTGCGATCTTTTATCTGAATGACGAACAAAAGCAAATTGCAGAAAAATTAATTCAGGTATTAAGAGAGAAAGGGCATGCGGTAGTTACGGAACTAACAAAAGCGAACAGTTTCTGGAAAGCAGAAGAGAAGCACCAGCAGTACTACACTAAAGGCGGAGGCAATCCTTATTGTCATAGTTATACCAAAAAATTTTAGAGAACATGGACACCACTAACAATCTCTACCAAAAAAACAAAACGAATACAAAAGCTAAAACTACTTTGACTGGAGCAGAGAAATGAATATTCAAACATCACGAATACTCATAGTTGGTTACGGAGCATCAATGTTTCCGTGGCCAGTGATTGAAAAAATAAGAATGGAATTTAAACACAATTAAAATAAAACACAAAATGAAAATTAGAATAATAATACTTTCAATGATCATCGTATCAACGGGAGTGCTCTCCTATTCGGCAAAAGCACAAGACAATAAAAAGGAAATGGATGACAAGCATAAAACATCCATGCATCATGAAATACCTGATCTGAAAAGTTGGCCTGAAGCCAGCAGAATGGCAGCAAAAGAAATGATGGATAAATACGGTAACCCAGATGTCATGAGTAATGACGTTTTGGTATGGATGAACAAAGGCCCTTGGAAGCGCATAACGGTTGACAAGATGGAAACAAAGCACAGTTTTCCGATTGAGCACACGGATATGCTCAAGCAAACCATTAGTTACAAAGTTCCCATGGAAAAATACGATGAACTCGCCCAATTTGATGGTAGTGTAATTGTTAACAGAACGGAAGGCTTATTAAGCGCACGCTGCGATATGGAAGCCAATAATTTTCTTGCACTAAATCTGGCTCACGATGTTATCACGGGTAAAAAAACGGTCGAGCAAGCACGTAAAGCATTCGCAGATATTGTAAAGGAAAAAATGAATGGTGGCGATCCACAATACATGCAGAAGCTGTCATTCTCTCCGCAGGAAATGACAAATGATCCTGGCATTAATACCACTGGTCTGACTAAAGAAGACGTAATGAAGGGCATAAAAAAGCATGCAAAGTCGGAAAGTAATTAGCATTGGAAAAAGACGTAGGATAACAGTTATTTAAAGACAACAAACATTGAAACGACAAACGGAACTATCGCAGGTATTCTTTTAACTGATATAATACATGAGTGAACCTAGATTCATAATCGTAGTTGGGGCTTCGGCGGGTGGACTCAATGCCCTTACAGAATTTGTTGCAGAATTCAATCAGGAAATTAACGCATCGCTTTTTATTGTTTTGCATTTATCCAGAACCAGCATTAGCGATTTTCTACTCCATCGACTCCAGCCTAATACTACATTGCGCTGTGAAATAGCGGAAGAAGATATGGCTATAGAAAGGGGTCACATTTATATAGCACCTCCCAATCAACATCTTCTTGTAAAAAGAGGTAAAATAATTTTAGGCCGAGGGCCCGAAGAAAACCGATGGCGTCCATCTGTTGATGTGTTGTTCAGATCGGCTGCTGCTGCCTACAGCACCAGAGTTATTGGGGTTGTCCTTACCGGATCACTTGATGATGGGACAGCCGGTATGCTCGCGATCAAAAGAAGCGGTGGCATATCCATAGTGCAAGATCCTAATGAAGCTGAATATCCGGGTATGCCCTTGTCTGTTATTGGTAACATGGAAGTGGATTTTTCTATTTCACTTTCAAAAATGGGGGAAGTTATTATTCCCCTAACTCAAACAGAACCTCAAGAGATTGATGCTCCACAGGATGTCATTATTGAATCGGAAATCTCGGAAAGGGTAGTGGTAGACTATGAGCACGTTAAGCAAATCGGTGAGAAAAGTATTTACGCATGTCCCGATTGCGGTGGCGGCCTATGGACTATTCATAATAACGGGAAGATGGCAGATCGTTACCGTTGTCATATCGGTCATTCGTATTCAGAAAAAGACCTGGTTGTCAAGCAGGGCGAAGTACTTGAATCTACATTGTGGGTAGCGTTACGTATTATGGAAGAACGCAGGAATCTTTGGAAGAAGATGGAAGACGATCATAGTAAAAGAGGATTATCCAGGATGGCAAGTATGTATTTGAAAAAAGGTGAAGAAATACAAGTGCATGTAGACAAGATGAAGGAAGTTTTATATGAAACGCAAAAAACGTTATGACATTTGACTTTCCTGATTACTTATATTCAGAAAGTTAAAGTCAAAATTCGAGTTAACTTTTTTTTAATAACCCTCGCCTCGGTTGGAGTTCGCACGCCCTTGGGGAAAACACCAACTACGGCCAAGAATAAATTCGAGGTCTGCCTAACGGTTCGCCAAAGGCCAGGCAATCCCTTTGCTATGAAAAGCAAACAAACGCACATGGGGAAGGTATGGGTTTAGGTCCACGCTCGTGCGGCTTTACGCGTGTACTTTGTCGTGTGGGGATCCTTCGCTCACGCATTCCATCGCACAAACCCCGCTCTGGATGACGGTCTCCACGTTAACATTACTGCTCCTCGGTTGGAGCACGAACATCCTTGGCCGTTGTTGTGTGTTTTCACCAACAACCTTACGCACGATAAGTACGGAAAATGTTCGAAGCCTGCCTAACGGTTCGCCAAAGGCTAGGCAATCCCTTTGCTATGAAAAGCAAACAAACGCACATGGGGAAGGTATGGGTTTAGGTCCACGCTCGTGCGGCTTTACGCGTGTACTTTGTCGTGTTGGGATCCTTCGCTCACGCGTTCCATCGCACAAGCCCCGCTCTGGATGACAGACTCCACGTTAATGTGCCCTTCATTGCGAGGCATAACCCACGTTAAGAAACCAACAAGCGAAACATACCGAAGTTTGCCTACCGGTCGAAAGTCAGGCAGGCAATCCCCAAATGTATAAAGCGCTACCCCAAGTCCTGTGGGTGTTTGAAAAACCTCAAGTTCTGAATGCAACAAAACGTTTATGAAAACTAAAATATATTCGCCATTTTGCGATTCAGATTTCTTGATGATCAGCACCTCTGAAAATATCATAAACAATTTACTACAATGAAAATCCTTGCCTATGCAATATTATTATTCTCACAGCTACACTGCTTAGCCCAAACGAACACAGACAGTTTAAGTAACCATCAAGATACCTACATACTCAACACGTACGTATTTCAAAAAGGCATTTATAAAAATTTTGAGGAATTTAAATTTAATAATCCCTCCACAGTAGATAATTTTTTATTCGACAATAAGAACCTTTGGCTGACAAACAGCATGAACGAAAAGCTGAAAAAAATAAAAAAAAGAGAAGTTTGGGGTTTCTGTGACGGTACAAGGATATATGTAAAGTGGCGCAAATACAACGAGCTGTTGGAGATGGGGAGGTATTGTTATTTTAAAGAAAAAGGAACCAAAGTTGTAATGGCTGTGTCTATTTTCCCACCCATGATTTTACCTATCCCGCTACCCTACAAGGATGAAGTCATTATTAATTTCAATACAGGTAATGCTTATCTGCTGAGAAAGAAACTAATGAAAAAAATACTTACAACTGACGATGAAGAATTAATGGGCGAATTCATGAATGAAACACATAAGCGAAAGAAGCTTTTTAACTACATTATAAAATACAATAAAAGGAACGTTGCGAAAATAAAATAACATTGCATGGTTTGGAAGATGCTATAAAGTCCTGGCGGGGTATGGCAAAAAAGGGAAATGACGAGGAGCCCTACCATTACGAGGCAGCGTCCCGAATGGTCGGGGTATGCTGACGCTGCCTACCGGTTCGCCAAAGGCCAGGATGGCAATCCCTTTGCTATGAAAAGCAAACGAACGGGCGCACATGGAGAAGGTATGGTTTTAGGTTTAGGTCCACTCTCGTGCGGCTTTACGCGTGCACTTTGTCGTGTGGGATCCTTCGCTCACGCATTCCATCGCACAAACCCCGCTCTGGATGACGGTCTCCACGTTAACATTCCTTTTCCTCGGTTGGAGCACGAACACCCTAGGCCGTTGTTGTGTCTTTTCACCAACAACCTTACGCATAATAAGCACGGAAAAAAGTTAGAGGCCTGCCGACCGGTTCGCCAAAGGCCAGGCGGTAATTCTCTGCGTTGCTTGCGGGTTTCTACTAGGCTGTTTGTTGAGCGTGATGTATGTACATTAACACCAATTTGCATGACGAGCGTACCACTGGTGTTACTACACGTTGCGTGAGGGATTGTAGCAGAAAGCCCACAGGGACGCGACTGCATATTTTATTTTATGAGTAGAATGTTCTCGCGGCACGAGGACTTGCAGCGGAAAGCCCGACCCGACGGAGGAGGGGCACGCCCAAAACATCGAGTAAATCTTTTACGGAACTTTCGCCTTATCAAATGGCGCGGATCAACATGATCTGACGATCGAATGCCTCGTTGGCAAGGGTTGACTTGCAACGCACGCGTGTCTTATAGGTGTAGATGGTGGTGACGGAGCAGTCGAGGATTTTGGCAATCTTTTCATTGTCGTGAATGCCCATGCGGAAGAGTGCAAAAATTCGTAGCTCGGTATTCATGAGTTGGCCGTCTTTCAAATGGTTTTGATCTTCGGGTTTTAAGAACGAATTAAAAACGGTAACAAAATCCGGAAACAATTTCAGAAACACCATATCGAAATGATGGTATAAATCGTCACGCTCTTTTTTAATGTTGATGCTGTCAACAACAAACTTGAGGTCGTCCAATTTTTTTGTCAGTAACTTCATTTCCATAGACTTCTTTAGTCCCTCAAGTTTATTAATGTTTATTCAGCCGTGGTGTTAAAGTAATACCAGATGTATTCTTCTTTTATTTTGTTGGCATCTACCAATTGATGGGTTGTGTCTGTGAGGATATCATTAGCATCCGAAATAGTTTTCTTGGCGGCGCGCAGCTTTCCAAACTGTTTATAAATAATGAAAGCAAACGCAATGATGAGAACCGAAAATGCTGTTATTAATGTAGAATATAAAACCAACATTCTCCGTTTCAATTCCACCATGCTCAACTGTCGCCCTTCTATAATAGGATACACTGCTTCCATCTGTATCTTACGATGACGTGCCCCATAAAAATTAGCATCATCCATCGCAATTTTTACAAAGGTGTAGGCTTCTCGATATCACCTTCTTTATAAAGCATGTCTGCCAGGTTCAACATGGCCAATGTTTCTTTTGTAGATGACCGGATATCGGCAATAGCAGCACGTATCAACATTTGTTTTGCCATGTCGGGTTGACCAATGAATTGATAAATAAAACTTAGTGTGCTGGCGGCCACGGCCAACTCATGATTGGTAAGTGAATGATTGCTTATAATTTCTTCAAAGCTATCCTTACCTTTTTCAACATTACCAGCTCGCACATCTTTTAATCCCCTGTAATAAACACCTCAAAAACGCATGTACGCAGATGGTTAAAGATAGTAAACATTACAAATATCGGGATATCACTTTGAGTGGTCTTCTTGAAAGACAGTAAGCACTCTGCCCTCGGCTCTATACTTTCAGGCAAAATCATAAACTATTGATTCCCTGGCAGAATTATGCTTTGGCCAATGTAAACCAAAATGTCGTACCCTCTCCCAATTTTGATTCAACATGTACCTCACCGCCTATTTTGTTTACAAGTTTCTTAACCGTAGCCAGACCAATGCCATTGCCACGTTGGCCGTATTTATCCTGAAGGGCAAATACTTTGAACAGTTCAAAAATTTTATCTTGATTGGCAGTGGAAATGCCGGGGCCGTTATCCCTGACGTAAAACTGATAATGCGATTCAAGTTCCACCGTGCCAATCGTTAACTCAGCATGATTTTTATCGGTGTATTTAATCGCGTTTGAGATAAGATTGATCAATATCTGATATAGAACTGCCCTGTTAACATATATTTTGTCAATGGACAATTCCAAACTAACGATCAACCCACTTTCTTGATTGAAAAGGCTCACAATTTCACTGATCAACAATTGTATATTCACCCACTCCTTATCATCCACTGAGAGTCCATCGTTCTTACTATGATCCAGCAAACCTTCAATCATCCCTTTTAAATTGGTGGCAGAAGTCTGGATAAGGTCAATCAACTCTAAACCTTCTGCGTCTATTTGGGATTTATAATTTTGAGAAAAAAGATCGGCCAGACTAGCAATATTTTTAAGCGGAGACTTGAGGTCATGCGCAGCAATCATAGCAAAGCGTTCGAGATTTTGATTGGATTCTTCTACTTGTTTAAGACTTTCCTCTAGTTGCATTTTGCTTTTACGAAGCGCCAGTAATCTCATCGCCTGGCTAGACAATGCATTGAGTGCTTTCATTTGGGAGGCACTAAGCTGATTCGGCTTGTTGTCAATCACGCAAATGGTTCCCAACGGCAACCCATTTTCACTTACCAAGGGAACGCCCGCGTAGAATATCACCTGGGGCTCACCTGTCACCAGCGGATTATCATGAAAGCGCTCGTCAGTTCGCGCATCATTGACTTCAAATACTATCAATGGTGAATTAATAGCATGAGCACAAAAAGCAAATTCTTTTGTTGTTTCACTCACGGACAGTCCGTGGTGAGACTTAAACCATTGTCGCTCCCCATCAATTAAACTAATCAGCGAAATAGGTGTACAGCAAATGGATGCGGCTAAAGCCGTGAGGTTATCAAAATCCGATTCAGGAAGTGTATCTAGGATAGAATAAGAGGCTAATTCTTTTAACCGCTCTTCTTCCCGTTCATGTGGTGTAGGGCCAATCATTTACTTGGCTTGGTTTATTTTAAACATAATGAATACTAACCAAACACCCTTTATAACAAAAAGTTTCCTTAGAACAGAAACGCTAATTAAACAAGATGCTTATTAGATGGCAATAACATTAATTTCTTTGTGAGGAATCATGTTAAAGCTAAGTTTATCAGCACGACTCAGTCGTCACTAAGACTATACGAATTGTTCTCTTCATCTTCACTACCCACCTTCTCCTGCTCATCATCCAATTCGCTACCTGGCACGTCCAAATCACTTCCGGCAAAGTCAGCAGGACGTTTTCTTTTGCGCAGCAATTCATCATCGCCATTATCAAGATGTAAATTGTCTGTGTTGAGTCGTTCTTTTTCTTCTTTGGTAATTTCAAATTCCGTTTGCTTCTTAGCGTCAATCTTTGGTGCTACGTTTTTTGTTTTCGTTTTCATAAAATTCCTTATTTAAAGTTTGAGTATGAAAAATCTTCTCTGTGGAACAGTTGTTACCTAAGAGAAGATTTTTCTGGTAATTGTTCTGTTGCTAAACACGCGCATGCACGCCTTCAGCTAATTCTTCTAATAGTTTTTCATTGAAGGCATCCAAATCGGCAGGCTTGCGACTTGTAACCAATCCGTTGTCCACTACCACTTCACGATCTACCCAGCGTACTCCGGCATTTTTTAAGTCCGTCTTCAACGATGGATACGAAGTCATTTCACGTCCTTCCAACATACCTGTTTCAATCAACGTTTGAGGGCCATGACAGATAGCGGCCACCGGTTTCCCAGAAGCCAGAAACTCTTTAACAAAATCCACTGCAGCAGCACTTGTGCGGAGACGATCTGGGTTGATTACACCACCGGGAAGTACAAGGCCATCATAGTCATCTACATGTGCAGCATTTATATTTTTATCTACCTTAATGGTTATACCCCAATTATCGTCATGCCAGGCACGCACTTCACTCTTTTGTGGCGATACAATTTCTACTGTTACACCAGCCTCTTCCATAGCCTTCTTAGGTTCCATTAACTCACTTTGTTCAAAACCAGTTTCAGTAAGAATAGCTACTTTCAAATTTTTTAAATTTGCCATAATGTTTATAGTTTATAATGAATCTTTTCCAGTCATTCAAAGGAAAAATTCATGCCCGCCTTCCATGATTCATTTTATTTCAGTGTAAAAGCAAAAGATTCTGCCTTTATCCTCGCCATTGAGGACATAATTATTTATTATCAAGAATTAAACCTTCGGATTTGCTTTTTAAATCATGTAGTTAAAATTCCTCAGTGTGTAATCAAGGCACACTATAAAAGAATGCGCACGAGGTCAGCGGTAGAGGGGATGCAGAAAAGTGTTTAATCTAAACTAATTTCAATGGCATGCATTTCCAACAGGCCGGGGAGACCTGATAATGAAAATTTCGCTTTTTTAATTTTGTTGCTAGCTGGATCAATGGAGTAATTGACCGCTGTCCTAAAATCTACTTTCTCTAAAAGGGTATCAGAAAATGTTGCCTCACGCAAATCACAGTTTTCAAAAACAGAATCTGACAGGTCTGACGCCGTGAAGTCAACCTCAACACATTGTGAATTTATAAAAAGTGTTTTCTTGATTTTGATTTTATAAAACGAAGAGTGGTCGAGTGTACAATTTTCAAAACTAAACGAAAGCCCAAACTCACTACAGGTATCAAAATGAAGGCCCAGCATTTTGCAATCCTTAAACTTTATATCTTGAAATGAAGTCTTAACAAGTTTGGCCAGGCTGAGGTTGCAGCCAATAAATTCGCATCCCATAAACTTACACTCAGAAAGATTGACACTCGAAAAATCGCAATAGTGGAATGTGCAGTTTTCATACTCTCCTTTATGAAAAGGCTTTCCTTTGAAATCAATTTTTTCGAATGATTTATCCTGAATGTAAGCCTGCTCCATTTCATTTATCGTAACAACCCTACAAATTATTTTCTTTTAAAAAGTCAGTTATTTTCGAAAGGTACAGGTCACCCGGATTTAGTTCGGTCATCGTATGAAATCCAGTTAGATGATCTCCCTTAAATTCCACCACAGCCACATTGTTCTTTGCGGAAAATTCCGTAGCATCATGCATAGTCGTAATGACATCATTAGTGGCGCAAAAAATAAGTATGGGAATAGAAGGCAATAATTCCTGAACTGCTTTCGCATCCGCTGGCATTAAAACAACCTTACTTTTATTAACCTTAATTCTATCTACTACTTTATAAGGATCAGTAAAAAAACCTTCAGCAACCAGAAAATCAATTTTCTCTTTTCGTATTAAACTCACATAAGTTCCCATTGACAACGCATATAACCCGATTGTATCGTTGGAAAATTTCTTTCGAACTGACTTAATAACCGTATCCAAGTCGGTTGCAAATTCGGAATAGAAAAGAAAATCTTTGTTCATTTCAAAATCCGAGCTTTGTCCAAAGCCTCTATAATCAAATGATATTACGCGAATTCCTTTTTCCAGAAAAAAATTTGCCTGCCATATAGAGTGACTCATGTTGCCTGCATCCGGCCCCACAAAAATTACAGTTCGTTGAAACTCTAAGGTATCAGATTCATATTCCCACACCTTAATAGAATACCCGTCAGGAGTTTCTACATTATATTGAGAATATTTTAATCCATAGTCAGCAGGTGTTTTTTCATATTCCCTGCTGGGGTTAATGGCCAACAAAGGGGTGATGAGACAAATTAAACTTAGTGCGAGGAAACTTTTCATGTGATGTTTTTTAGAGTGATAGCATAGAACTCATCTCTTGTTGGGTACTTCATCGTACTTATTCAATAAACAAATCACTCACCCTTCACCAACTCCTTATCAAGTGCATCCAAATCGTGAAAATGGATCTCTGGAATATCATCGGGTTCTTCTTTGTGGAAGACCATGCCCAAGGTCATGATCACACCGGTGAGTAAAATGGCGTAGAGCAAAATACCATTGCTGAAATCATCTTGCAGGTAGCTAGCGGGAATCGCGAAGAAGAGCAACACGGTGATCAATCCACGTGGCGCAATGAACAATTCGGGATTGATGCCTTTGAGAAAAAACTTAAGCGATATAAACCGAATACCATAGAGTGCACCCACCAGGCTAAGACTGATAATGGCGGTGTCCATATCGAGCAGCGCGTTCAAATCCAGCGTGAGGCCGAACACGACAAAAAAGAAAGTGCGTACCACAAAGGCCGACTCTAAGGTGACCAGATGAAATTCCTTGTTGATTCGGTTGAGCACTTCTTCCCTCACAAACCTTCTCAACTTGCCCCCAAAAAATATTTTGTAGTTGCTCAACGTCAACCCAAAAACCAAAATCACAATCAGGGATGACAAGTGGAAAATTTTACCCACTGCATAAAGGGCTATCAACACAGAGATCAGGAGAAACAACCGTGCACTCTCTTCGATTTTCTGAAAAAGCAAAACGAGAAAATAACCAATGATCACCGACAACCCAATGGTAACAACAATATTGATGCTCACCTCTTTTAAGATAGAGATGGGCGTGGCATCTACCTCTGTGCCAATCGTAAAATAAAAAAGCATAATTCCTAATATGTCGGAGAACGTACTTTCATATATCATGAATTCTTTTTTATACTCCGATAACTGCTTCACACTCGGAATGATAATCGCGCTGCTCATGATGGACAAGGGTATGGCATACACCAGTGCGATATAAAACGAATAGCCTAGAAAGTACACAATAATATAAGCCAGCCCTACCGATGAGGCCATGAGGGCAATCAACGCAACAAAAAATGCTTTTAGGATAAGGGGTTTCTTTTCCTTTGTCAGTTTAAGGTCAAGGGCAGCTTCGAGCACAATCATGATAAGCCCGACAATGCCAAGCAGTTCCAACAAGGTAAACAACTGCGGCCCCAATTCAAGGTCAACTTTTTTTAAGATAAATTGGAATACCAATCCCAAAGCAATAAGCAACAGCACACTGGGTATCTTACTAATTTTTGATACCCAACCAAGCAAATACGAGATTATTATGACACCGCAGATCAATAATATGTCGTAATAAATGTTGTGTGTTATCATAATCGTAATATTGGGAAAACATTCGACTAGACACAGCATAAAGTCACAAAAAATTTCTAATATGTGACTTTCGTATAACCCAACAGCAAAGGATACTTTCGTGCATGGCAAAAGGTAACAAATTCGGAACGTTCGGTGGGGTCTTTACCCCTTCCATATTAACCATCCTTGGCGTGATTATGTACTTGCGCCTGCCCATGATCGTGGGCGAAGCAGGACTCTGGGCAACGCTGGGCATCATCCTTATCGCACACATTATCTCCATCACCACAGGCTTAAGTGTCTCTTCCATTGCCACTGATAAGAAAGTAGAGGCGGGCGGAACCTACTACATGATTTCACGAAGTCTGGGATTGCCCATTGGCGGTACCTTAGGACTTGCGCTGTTTGTTGGTCTTTCGTTCAGCGTGAGTTTGTACCTCATCGGTTTTGCCGAAAGTTTTTTAGCGTATTGGAATTATGAAGTCTCCATCAACACCATCCGCATTGCAGGCACACTAATCTTAATAGCCGTCACTACCCTTACCTTGATCAGCACATCGTTCGCCATCAAGACACAATATTTTATCATGGGGGCTATTGTTCTTTCGCTCATCTCTGTATTGATGGGCAATCACACGTTTGCTCCCGTTGTCGGCATCACAACAGAGTCCGCTACAAAGGCGCTCCCCTTCATGGTGCTGTTCGGAATTTTCTTTCCGGCGGTTACGGGTTTTGAAGCCGGTGTCTCCATGTCTGGGGATTTGCAGAATCCAAAAAAATCAATTCCACTCGGTTCTATTACAGCTATCCTGGTCGGGCTTGTTGTCTACCTAGGCCTTACGTTTTTCCTTTCATACACAGTCGATCACAACTTGCTGGCAAACGATCCGGGAGTTTTGCTTAAAATTTCGTGGGTACCCGCTTTAGTGATCGTTGGCATTTGGGGTGCCACACTATCTTCCGCACTCGGTAGCATATTGGGTGCACCCCGGATTTTACAAGCTACCGCCATTGACAAAATCACGCCGAAAATTTTCGCCAAAGGTGTAGGTGATTCCAATGAGCCACGCAACGCACTTCTTCTCACCTTTGTTATTGCCGAAGCTGGCATCTTGATTGGTGACCTCGACATTATCGCGCGCATTGTTTCCATTTTTTTTATCACCACCTATTGTTTTATAAACCTTAGCTGTGCTTTTGAAGCCTGGACAAGTGCTGATTTTAGACCGAGTTTTAAAACGCCCATTTGGGTAAGTCTGTTCGGGGCGTTGGCCTGTTTTATTGTAATGATAGAGCTTGACTTCATAGCCACGCTTGGGGCATCGGTAGTGCTGGGTTTGCTCTATCTTTTTTTAAAGCGAAAAGAACTATCGCTGCAGTCGGGCGATACGTGGGCGGGGGTATGGTCATCATTAGCAAAAACTTCGCTTCAGCATCTCTCCTCTTCCAAACAACACACACGCAACTGGAGACCAAACATCCTCATGTTCAATGGTGCCGATGAAGCGCGACCCTACATGATGGAGTTGGGGCATGCCCTATCGGGCCATCTTGGCCTTCTCTCTTCTTTTGAAATTATACATGCAAAAGATGCCGAAGGTGAACGCCCGAAATTGAAAGAAGAAAATGCGGATGAGATAAAAAAAGATTTTCACTACACCTATGCTGCGCGCGACATCTATGGTGGTATTGATGAGATCACGCGCATCTTCGGCTTTCCCGGCATTGAGCCCAACACGGTGCTTCTGGGGTGGAGCAAAAAAGCAGAAAATAAAGAACGTTTTATAAAACTGATTTCGAACATTCAGCAATACAACCTGAATGCACTCTTCCTTTATCACCATACCGTTGAAAAAAAATCAGCCAAGCCGACTATTGATATCTGGTGGAGTGGTTGGGGAAGAAACCTTTCACTGGCGCTGAACATCCTTCGGCACCTGACGCGTAAAGATCCCTGGAGTCGCGCCAACATTAGACTCTGCATCATTATCAACAACACCGAAGACTCGGATAAGATAAGTAGGTATGTGCGTAATTTAATCAATGAGTACAGAACTACTGCAACCGTAAAAATTATTGATAATCAGGTGGCTCGCCAATCTCAGGAAGAAATCATTCAGGCTGAATCAGCAGCAACAGACCTAACCATCATTGGTATTCCTGATAATTTATATGATGATCTGGAAACCACTTTCACCTTTGGCAACACCATCTGCGAACAATTGCAAACCGTTCTCTTTATCAATGCCTCCACTACCTTCGAAGAGTCGTCAGTGATCACCCAAAAGGTAACAACTGACCTAGCAGAAAAACATGAATGGGTTTTACCTGAAATCCCTATATCTGTTTATCCTGAATTAAATATTGATATCCAAACGATCGACAGCCATGGGCAAGAACTGGTAACCCAGTTGCACAAAAAAGTATTTGCGCCCACGCTTGATAAAGAGCTTTCCATCTTGAAAAAAATGCAATCCCTTTCCATGACTATGGCAGGTACGGTGGAGAAGTCCCTTAAGCATGAAGAACCTTTTCAGGCAAAGTCGGCCATGATGCGGGCGAAAAAATATTTCATCAACCAACTTCAACTTACCCTTGACGATGTGCTGGCCAATACCCTTGGCCACCATGAAGAAGGATTGAAGGAAGGAATGGCCTGGTACCTGGAACAACTGGGCTACATGAAAGGAAGTTTTCCTAAAACAAAAACAATCTACTACAACAAGGAAGAATTTAAACGAAAGGAGAACGATGATGCGGCCACACGCTGGTTTAAATTTATCATTCGTATTTTTCATCCTTTCGCAAAGAAAACTATACCCCTAAAAATAGACTACCGTGAGGGTGCTACCTATTTCTTCCGCGACACACGGTATCATTTTCTTATTGTGTTGCTCAAGGACCTGGAGAAAAATATCCAAACCTTGCACAACCAACTCTCCCAACTCATCTCTTGGACAGATAACACATTCCATTCCGTGGTAGAGGCGCAAGGAACACCAAAGGCAGAAGATGCTGTAGATGTATTTTCAAAACAATTAAAGAGCAGAACAACAGACCTCATCGAACAGGCAACACGTTTACAATCGCTCTATAAAGGAAGGCTGCAAACCGAGTATCGAAAAAATGTAATCCTATTCCTTCACCAACTCGAAAGTATTGAGTTTAACAGTGATATAAAGAGAAAAAAGCGGGCGCAAAAATTCTATACTGAAAAGCAAGATCAAATCAGCAATTTTCCATCGCAATGGGAAACCATAAACCGGCTCGAAATAAACACGTTGAAAGCCCAAACATTCTTGTTCGACTTCTACGGACTGGCGCAACAGGAGATGCATCTCTACAATACGCGGATAAAACAATTCTTTGCGAAAGAGCAACAGCCAATAGCCGAACTGATGGAAACGTTGAAAGGAATAGACGCACATACAGATGGTAAAAGACCCGCTCTACCCGACTGGGATTTTGATTTGGAGTTTGCTATTGAGACACTGCAACAAACTTCAGAGCAATTGCTTACTGCAGCGCGAAATATACCCGATGAAATGGAGATTGGAATAAATTCAGAAGGTGACAATGAAGCGATCAACCTTCCCATCCGAGCGATGGTGGCGCATCTTACAGAAACAACATTAACAGGCCCTGTGAATGATAAAATTGAAACGGTGCTTGAAAAGATAAAACGCTCGAGCCTTATCATAAACGATCATGCCAGCCTGGCCATGTTCAATGTTTTTAACTTAAAAGAAACAGATGAAGAAGCCATACGGAATGAGGAAATAAACACTGCCGTTGGGTTCATTCAAAAAGAAATGGAGACACTCAACTATTTGGTTGACTCTATTCTGAAAGCTGTGGAGCACCAATTGACGGAATTAAAGGGAGCCCTTACCATCACAAACTTGGTGGATATAGCAGGGGATTTTTCACAACTGCTGCGCACACAACGCAAACGCCGACTGCAAACGAAGCTAAGCCTCAACATTGACCGGATAAGAGAAAGAGCAAACAAACTCTTTGTGAATGTGCTCTACTCACAAACGAAAGGAATATTATTGGCGCGCCAATTGTCTTCGCCATCGCAAGGCTTGTCGGTAAATGAAAAACTTATCAATGTCATTAACAGTACAAAGGCAAACCCTGTTGTGCTTCAGCGTCTGCCCCACTACTATATTTCACTGTTCAGCGGGCGCTCCAGCATTGGTGATAACTTCTGGGTGGCACGTCCGAAAGAAGAAGGAGAATTTGCGTTAGCGTATCAACGGTATCAAAACGGAAATCAGGGAATCATCCTTGTGCTGGGCGAACGGAATTCGGGCAAGACCGCTTTGTGTAAAAGGTTCGCAGAAAACACATCCTCCGCTTCTACCTATCACATCTTTCCACCGGAAGAAGGATCCGTTTCCATTGATGACTTTGAAAATGTATTACAAAAGGCGACAAAATTTGAAGGCAATGCATCACAGATTTTAAATTTACTTCCCCATAACAGCGTACTCATCTTGCATGATCTTGAACTGTGGTGGGAACGTTCGGAAGAAGATGGCCTTGCGCTGATCCGCCATATCAAATCCCTTATCATTCACTATGCACCAAAGTGTTTGTTTGTAGTGAACATGAATCCTTTTGCATTTACCGTCATCAACACCGCTGAACCACTTGATCTGCTTTGTGCCGGTGTCGTGAGGTGTAGGCCGTTCAATTCATTTGAACTGAAACAGCTTGTGATGACGCGCCATAAATCCAGTGGCCTTACCATCGACTTTGGTTCTGGTGCGGGTGATACCTTCGGCGAAATAAAACTAGCGCGCGTATTCAATCAACTATTTTCGTATTCAAAAGGAAATCCTGGAGCTGCTATGAACGGATGGCTGTTAGGCATCAACGATTTCACCAATAAATCAATTGTTTGGAAAGCTCCGGAGTTGCCGGATGATGAAGTGTTCATGACCATGCCCGAAGCGTGGAACCATTTGCTTCTTCAGTTATTATTGCACAAAAGAATGGGTTCAAAAAAAATTGCCCGTTGTGTGCAACTCGACAGCCATCAGATAGTAAAAGCCCTTCAGGTAATGAAGCGGTTACAACTTCTTTGCACACGTGGCGATTCCTTGTACTTTATAAATCCTACCATTGAATTCCTGTTGGTTAATCACTTCAAAGAAAAAGAGTGGATATGATAAAACTGCTTTATGTATTCGTGATAGCTGTATTGATCGTTGTGGTGTCACGCACGGCGCAAGTGCTGAGCCTTCGTAACCGGTTTGTTCAAAAATACATTCCGTTGTTGAAGTTGGGTGAACTTACCCTGTGGAGTATCCTCGTGTTCTATTCCATGCAAATTATTTTTGCCACTACGCCATACTACAGTTACCTCTTGTTTGCATCCGTGACCATCTATATCGGTTTGCTTTTTTGGTTTTACATAAAAGATATTGTAGCTGGCTATTTATTTCGCATACGTCACAATCCTGTGAAAGGGCAAACGCTACATTATCATGCGATGCATGGCACGGTTAAGGACATTGGGATATCACAACTTCTGATTGAAACAACCGCCGGGCAGTTGACGCGTATTCCGTACTCATCGCTTGTCACCCAAACCATATCACTGCTGCCGCCTCATCCGGTTTCAGGAGGTGAAACCGTTTTGAGATTTGAAATCAGTTCCGTTAGCGACATGGGACAAATAGAACGGGCTGCTCGCGAAATGCTTGCCTTGTCTTCGTGGTGCATTGCCTCCAAACCCATTACCATTGAACCGGATGTAGAGAGTCAAAATGTTATAAAAATATCTTTTTCACTTATCAATCAGGTATATCTTCCCCTGGCGCAGGACCGCCTCACCAGGTTAATGGATAAATTCAACCGGCAGGCATAATCGAATTTAATTCAATAGAATATACTTCCAACCGAAAGTCAATGCGGCATCTATTAAAAATCGTATACCAAAAGAGATCTGCGTAATATGAGCAATCAAAAGTTTAGTAAAAATACAAAACGTGACCTGCATATTAGATAGCTATGAGTTGCCAACTTCTAGCTACGAGTAGTAGGGAGCCGGTAGTTGGCATGCAGCTGTTATTTTGTTAAATTGCACCTTCATAAGGTTAATAACTAGCGTTGCAAGACATACTTCTAGTGATACCTCCACATATAAAAACTTAATCAAACGCACTCTAGAAGCAAATAGCCGGAAGCTCGCAAGCTTTTAATTCATTAACCTCTTTAAAGCATCCTCTCGCAGCTCGCAGCTCATGGCTCGCAGCTTATCAAAAACTAAAAATCAAATCAACTATGAAAGTCGAAGTCAAGCAATTAAAAATGGAACATTATAATGACCTTAAAGAAAGTATGATTAAGGCGTATGATGTATGGGGAGCGTTTTGGAGTGAGAAGTCCATTGAAAAATTGATTGAGATATTTCCCGATGGACAGATATGCGTTTTGGTAGATGGAAAAGTAGCCGGCACAGCGCTCTCTTTAATTGTTGACTATAACCGCTTTGGTGATGACCATACGTATCAACAAATCATTGGTAACTATACCTTTTCAACACACGATCCAAAAGGTGATGTACTTTACGGAATCGAAATTTTTATCGACCCGAATTTCAGAGGCATGCGGATGGCCCGGAGACTTTACAACGCGCGGAAAGAACTTTGCGAGCAACTTAATTTAAAAGCCATTATTGCTGGCGGAAGACTTCCCAACTACCGCGAACATTCAGAATTGCACTCCACAAAGGAATACATTGAGCAGGTAAAACTGAAGAAGATTTATGATCCTACCCTTAGTTTCCAACTCTCCAATGATTTTCACGTAAAAAAAATCCTCAAGGGTTACATGCCGGGCGATAAAGAGTCCATGGAGTTTGCTGCGCTTATTGAGTGGAACAACATTTATTATGAGCCGAAGAAGCGTGTGCTCAACGGAAAAAAATCCAATGTGAGACTGGCACTAATCCAATGGCAAATGCGGCTCTTCAAAGATCTCAACTCGATGTTAGAGCAGATAGAATTTTTCGTGGATGGTGCCTCTGCTTATGAAAGTGATTTTATTTTATTTCCGGAATATTTTCACGCACCCCTCATGGCTGAATTCAATCACCTTCCCGAAGCGGAAGCTATACGCAAGCTCACAACTTACACCGAAGCGATAAAAGAAAAGTTTATTGAGTTTGCCATAAGCTACAACGCGAACATTATCACCGGTAGCATGCCGATAATTGAAGATGGCCTGCTCTATAATGTAGGCTGGTTGTGCAGAAGAAACGGCACCACGGAGCAATACCAAAAACTACATGTGACGCCCAGCGAGAAAATAGATTGGGGAATGGCCGGCGGCACAAAACTAAAAGCCTTTGATACAGACTGTGGAAAAATAGGCGTA
Source organism: Cytophagales bacterium (assembly GCA_038218385.1). Lineage (GTDB taxonomy): Bacteria > Bacteroidota > Bacteroidia > Cytophagales > Cyclobacteriaceae > JBBRKB01. Next base: position 18,364 of record JBBRKB010000005.1, read on the forward strand.
CTCATTTGTTATGATGTAGAGTTTCCTGAACTGGGTAGAATACTAGCCGATGAAGGGATGGACTTATTGTTTGTTCCTTTCCTCACGGACACGCAAAATGGTTATACCCGTGTAAAACATTGCGCACAAGCAAGGGCAATCGAAAATGAATGCTTCGTTGCCATAGCGGGCTGCGTGGGCAACCTGCCCAAAGTTCATAACATGGACATTCAATATGCGCAATCTGCAGTCTTCACGCCGTCTGATTTTGCCTTCCCCACAAATGCGATTAAAGCAGAAGCAACACCCAATACAGAAATGACTCTTATTGTAGATGTTGACCTCGATCTTTTAAAAGATTTACATTACTTTGGTTCAGTGCGCACCCTTACAGACCGCAGGCTGGACATGTATAAAGTCGTGAAGCTTGACCCGACGGCCAACGGCTCGCCCAATGGTTCACAAGCCGTACCGCTGCCTGTTGAAGAAACTACCCGGACTATTTCCGGATAATTCCTCGCGGAATAATTTCACCTTTCACATTTTAATTTCATTTTTGAACCTGAAATTTTTTTACGCATTTCTGTTAACACACGCTTACCTTATTACCCACACGCTAAGAGCTAGCAGCTAGCATCATTATCTCTGACACCAACTCATAGCTCGCAGCTGATAGCTCGCAGCTTGATAAAAACTCGACAAACATGAACGCAATCAAGGAAACCAACTTTACGTTTCCGGGCCAGACCGATTTTTACAGAGGAAAAGTGCGCGATGTATATTACTTCGGCCCTTTCATGGCGATGGTGGCAACGGATCGCATCTCTGCATTTGATGTTATACTCCCAAAAGCAATTCCTGATAAAGGAAGGGTGTTGAACCAAATAGCAGCCACCAACTTGCAAGCCACCAAAAGCATCGTGCCCAATTGGGTGATCTCTACCCCCGATCCGAATGTGACCATCGGCCATCGTTGTGAACCCTTTGCCGTGGAAATGGTGGTGCGCGGATATCTGGCAGGCCATGCGTGGCGCGAATACAAAGCAGGCAAGAGAACCTTATGTGGCGTGTCCTTACCGGAAAGATTAAAAGAAAATGATAAACTCCCGCAACCGATAATTACCCCTACTACCAAAGCGCATGTCGGACACGATGAAGACATTTCAAAAGAAGCCATCTTGTCCAGAGGCATTGTGAGCGCCGATGATTATGCCGTTTTAGAAAACTATACTTTCAAACTTTTTGAAAAAGGCACTGAACTCGCTGCCGCGAGAGGTTTGATTTTGGTTGACACAAAATATGAATTTGGTAAACATGAAAATACCGTTTACCTCATTGACGAAGTACATACCCCCGATTCATCGCGGTTTTTTTATGCAGAAGGGTATGCCGACCGTCAACAAAAAGGAGAAGCACAAAAACAACTTTCAAAGGAATTTGTCAGGCAATGGCTAATTGAAAATGGTTTCCAGGGAAAGGATGGACAAACGGTACCTGAAATGACCCCAGAAATAGTTTCGATGATCAGTGAGCGCTATCAGGAACTCTACCAACATGTGCAAGGTGAGCCGTTGCAAAAAATTGACTACGCATCCCTGACAAGCAGAATTGAACAAAGCATCATTAATTCCATAAAATCTCTTAATTTACAACCGAAAAGCTAAACGGGATAAATGAAATGAGCATGCGACAACTATACTCCAATGGTATGATAATCACATGCGAATTCCATCTGTCCATTACATAAAAATTATTAACAGATGAAATATACCATCGACAAACAGGAGAAATACAGCCTTTTAAGGCTTCACGAAGAGAAACTTGATAGCTCTGTGGCTCCGAACCTTAAATCTGAACTGATCACCCTACATGCTGAAGGCGTGCGGAACATTATCCTTGATCTTTCAGAAATAAAATATACTGACTCATCCGGACTAAGCGCTTTGCTTGTTGGCAACCGCGTGTTGCAAGAAGACGGAGGCGTATTCGTGCTGGCTTGCTTGTCTGAACATACGATGAAACTTATTAAAATTTCCCAACTAGACAGTGTGTTGAACATATTGCGTACGGTAGAAGAAGCCGTGGATGCCGTGTTCATGCATCACATCGAAAATGATTTGGAGAGCGGGGAAACCGACTGATTTTTTTTAATACCAAACCTTCCTAACCTCATGTGACCAAAATACGAAAGTGTTTTGGTCATTTTGTTTTAAGGTATCTGTATAGGTGTATCTAATGATCTATCTTTTCAATTAAATACTCAGGCTACCAGGTAACATTAAAAGAAAGGGTATTGCTTTTGAATAGTCTAACAGCTGATATTCCAACCCTAACATGCGAATGTTGTTATAATAGGTTTGATGTTGTTCATAATAGTTCTTTTCACTCTGAACAAACCATGCTTGATCTCCTAGTTTGTGAGCTAAGAACCATTTTTCCATCAATCTTGCACAACGACCGTTGCCATCATTCCATGGATGTATTTTTACAAACACCAAGTGGATCATGGCCGCGAAAAAGAAAACCTCACCAATGCTTAGGCTTTGTTCTAGAAGTACTTCGATATCCCCATAGAATTTTTCCATTTCGCACGGAACTTCAAAGGGTGTAGCCGCACTATATTCTATCCTACCATCTGGAGTGGAGACGTACATGTTGCGACTACGAAATTTGCCTTGCTGGTGTATAGCAACAATATGTTTGCTTAATAATGTGTGAGCCTCACCGACATTCTCTTGGTTTAGCGTATTGGTTTTGGCAAAGGTGTAGGCATTATATAGGTCATCTATCTTTCGGGTGTAATCAGGCAAAAACTCGAAACCAAATTTCTTGTGTTTAATATAACTATCCAACTCTATTTCTTCACCCTCAATTTTGCTTGAAAAAACAGAGGATACGGATGTATAAAAACTAAATGTTTTAGTGGAAATCTCGGCATCTTTTAGTGCATCAAATTTTTCCGACAACTGCGCGGGTAATTGCTTTAGATAGTCTTCGAGTAATGGTGTTGGAAGTATATTAAGTTGGCGGCTCATTTTTCTGAATCAAGATATAACCGATTCCAAAATTGGTTGTTACGAATGGTGCTGATGGCAAGAGATTTTAAAATTTGTTCAACGTGCTAATTTACATTTTCTATTGTATAGGTGAGCAAAATAAAATATTCTTAAAAAACCCAGAGGCTCGAAAATTTCTCTCCGAGCCTCCTAACGTTAACAAACCAAAAATTTATCTCTAGAATTTATAGCGTACAAAGGCTTCCATCGCTTCATATTCCGCCAGACCAAGATCATTATAAGCCTGTGCTGTAGCGTGATTGCGGTCTTCCGCACGCATCCAAAACTCACGCTTGTCACTTCCAGGAAACATCGCGCTATCTTTTTGTGATTGGTGTTTGAATACCGCTCTGCGTTTGCGCATCAATTCATCTGGACTTAGTGGTACAGCCATTTCAATCTGGTCAATGTCCCACTCTTGCCAAGCGCCTCTGTACAACCATACCCAACAATCTTTTGTCCACTCCTTTTTCTTCAGGCGCTTCAACGCTTCAAAAATTGCAGCCAGACAAACACGGTGTGTACCATGCGGATCAGACAAGTCACCAGCAGCATATATTTGATGGGGTTTTACTTCTTCCAGCAAGTCAACAATGAGTTTTACATCTTCTTCACTGATCGGATTTTTTTTCACCAAGCCTGTTTCATAAAAAGGCATATCGAGGAAATGAATTTGTTCATCCGGTATACCTACATATCGGCATCCTGCTTTCGCTTCTCCCCTTCTTATCATTCCCTTTATCTTCAACACTTCTGCAGTATCACTATGTCCCGGACCTTTTTTATCTAACGATTGCAATACCTTATTGTAAAACTTCTCGCCATCTTCTTTACTTAGACCAAAGTGCTCATTGAAATCCCTAACGAAATCGGCAAAGCGAACAGCATCATCGTCAAACACCGCTATGTTTCCCGATGTTTGATAGGCCACATGTACTTCGTGTCCTTGATCCACCAGGCGTATAAATGTTCCTCCCATGGAGATCACATCATCGTCAGGGTGTGGCGAAAAAATAACGGCACGTTTAGGAAATGGAGTGGCACGCTCAGGCCTGTGGGTATCATCGGCATTCGGCTTTCCTCCAGGCCATCCGGTAATGGTATGTTGTAATTCATTAAACACTTTTATGTTAACCTCATAAGCAGAACCAAACTCTGTAATGATGTCTCCCATTCCATGCTCCATGTAATCATTGTTGGTGAGCTTGAGCACAGGCTTATCAACTTTTTGACAAAGCCAAACCACGGCCTTACGAATGGAGCTTTCTGACCAAACAACACTATCTAAAATCCATGGCGTTTTAATCCGTACCAGTTCCGAAGAAGCAGCGTCATCTACTACCACCAGGCAATCCGTATGCTTCTGAAGAAACGAAGATGGTATCTGATCAGTAACGGGACCTTCTACTGCTTTTTTGATTACACCGGCTTTACCTTCACCCCAAGCCATCATCACCACACGCTTGGCTTTCAGGATGCTGCCCACCCCCATGGTTATGGCTTTGCGCGGCACGTTTTCATCGCCAAAGAAATCACTCGATGCATCGATGCGTGTTACCTGATCAAGCGTTATCAATCGCGTCAATGATTTTTCTGAAGAACCGGGCTCATTGAAACCAATGTGACCCGTACGGCCAATACCTAATACCTGTATATCAATCCCACCAAGTGATTCAATTTTCTTTTCATAATTGGCGCAAAACTCTGCCACTTTCTCTTTGGGCACGGTTCCGTCTGGGATGTTTATATTTTCTTTTGGAATATCGATGTGGTTAAACAAATGCTCATTCATAAACCGCACATAACTCTGAAGTGCATCGGGCTGCATGGGATAATACTCATCCAAGTTAAAGGTGTGAACGCCTTTGAAGCTAAGTCCCTCATTCTTGTGCATCGCCACCAACTCCGTATACACACGTGTAGGTGTTGAACCCGTAGCAAGGCCGAATACACAGGGTTTACCTTCAAGTTGTCTGATCTTGATAAGGCTCGCCATTTCATTTGCTACAAACACAGATGCTTCCTCTGATGAGGAAAAAATTTTTACGGGAATTTTCTCAAAAGATGCTAGATCATTGTTCATAAAATCGGTAGGTTATGATGATTCATATATTCGAGTTCAAATTTATTCAAAAAGTGACAAATTAAGCCGTGTTATCGTAAACATTTTTATGAAACCCTTTAGAACAACCCTAAATGCAGTTGTGTTAAAATGCACACTGAACTACACTGACAGCTTTCTTACCATTGGCTCATGCTTTTCAGATGCTATTGGAAAAAGCCTTGCCGCACACAAAATACACACGTGTATAAATCCTTTTGGAACCCTTTATAATCCGCACGCTATTCATAAAGCGATTGGATACATGATTGACAATTCATTTCCTGATGCAGACACATTTACCACTTCACAAGGTCTGCATCTAAACTTTGATTTTCACTCACGATTTTCTTCACCAGATAAAAAGGAACTGGACACCATGCTCCGAAGCACCGTTCAATCAGCACATGATTTTTTAAAGAATGCGTCCGTGTTGATTTTAACGTATGGAACTTCGTTTGTCTATGCGCAAGAAGGAAGCGGAAACATAGTAGCCA
>JBBRKB010000006.1:0-23159 GCA_038218385.1 Cytophagales bacterium
ATGGTATGTTAACAGACGAAAGTGTTAAAATGTTAGTTTAGATCAAACCGTTATTTTAATAAACTAAATATGTGCAAGAAAAATACGCATACAAAATCGACTTCACATTCTTTGATTGAAGTTAATAGAAGATGGCTGGAAATCATAAACCCTGCACATCCCTTTATTACACGCCGAGGTCATCACAAAATATCCCATTCTTCATTCAACACAGGTATAGAACTGTGGGATGTGAGATCGAATTGACAAGGAACTACAGACACATAGTTATTGGCGATGGCCCATTCATCGTTGTCTTCACCTTTATCAAAGTTGACGAACTTGCCAGCCATCCAGAAATATCGCCGGCCATTGGGATCGTAGCGTTGATCAAAATCTTCTGCCCACTTCGCATTCGCCTGCCGACAGATGCGAATACCTTTAATAGTTTCTTCTTGCTTCTTGGGAAAGTTAACATTGAGCGCTACGCCTTTTGGCAACCCGCGCTCAAGCACCTGGAGTGTAATCTTTTTTACATACGCCTCTACATGTGAGAAGTCAGCCTTGTGAGAAAAATCGCATAAGGAAAATCCTATAGCGGGCGTACCTTCAATCGCTCCTTCAATAGCAGCGGACATGGTACCCGAATATAAAACACTGATGGATGTGTTGCTTCCGTGATTAATGCCACTCACCACAATGTCGGGCTCGCGCTCATCTTTCAAAACAAAATGCCGCGCAATCTTTACACAATCAGCAGGCGTGCCCGAACATTCATACGCACGAACGCCATCGAACAAGGTTGACTCTTCCAATCGTAACGTTTCTCCAACGGTAATCGCATGTCCCATTCCCGATTGCGGGCCATCGGGCGCTACCACTATTACATCACCTATCTGTTTCATTATTTCTACCAACGTACGAATTCCTTTGGATGTGATGCCATCATCATTCGATACAAAAATCAAGGGCTTACTCATGAATTATATTTATCAATTAAACATTCTAAAATCAGTAGCTAACGTAGCTATGGAAACACAGGAGAATATTTTTCTTGTGTGATCACGCTAGTCAAAAAAGGGAGTTGTAATATTTAACAGTTTGCATAAAGTCGAGTTTATCTTCAAACCGAAGTCTATTGGTGCGCATGTACTTCTCAATAACATCAGATTTGTTCCCCATCATTTTTAGCATTTCGCTTTTATTACCATCAAAATCAACAATGTCACCATTTTCTTTCAACATATAATAGCGATAAACCAATACTTGTCGTGTGTATGATCCCAGATAGTAAGGTGAACTATAGGTCCGGTTTTCTAACGCTTCACGACAAAGCAGTGTCATCTTACCTTCTGCAAGCAATTCAAAAAAGATAGATGTTTTGTATCCTGTCGTTGCATTGTAGGGCAATGAGAAAAATCTTCGATACTGATGAATTGAGTTGTCAAATATTTCAAAGAAGAGAACCTTGCGCGCTGTATACGCTTCCATGCGCACACCTTCATAATCGTATTGAACAAGGTCCTGCTGCAAATCATACTTCACCAACCCTTTTAGTGTATCGCCCGAATCGAGAATTATTTTACCATCATGCCAAAGTTCAAACGGCCACTGCTGCGAATGACTTTCTCCATACGCCAGACTACATAAAAAAAATAATATAAATCCTCTACTGCTCATTTATGTCCCAGTATGGTATGTCCTAATTTATCACGCTTTGTTTCAAGGTACCTATTATTGTGCTGATTTGGCACCACCTCAATGGCAACATTTTCTACAATTTCCAGACCATATCCCATCAGCCCTACACGCTTTTTTGGATTATTAGTGATCAACCGTATTTTACTCACACCGATATCACGCAATATCTGGGCACCTACACCGTAGTCACGCTCATCCATATCAAACCCTAGTCTGATGTTTGCCTCTACGGTATCGAGACCTTCTTCTTGTAATTTATATGCTTTCAATTTGTTGAGCAATCCAATGCCGCGCCCTTCCTGGTTCATATACAATACAACGCCTTTGCCTTCGCTGTTCACCATTTCCATGGCCCTATGAAGTTGAGGGCCACAATCACATCGGCTTGAACCAAAAATATCACCCGTCACGCAAGAGGAATGGACACGCACAAGCACAGGCTCATCTTTCTCCCAGGTTCCTTTTATCAGAGCCAGGTGTACATCCTTGGTATTAATTTGCTCAAACGGAATCAAGCGGAAGTGTCCAAACTCAGTTGGCATATCTACTTCAGTTTCCCGCTGAATAAGCGATTCCCTTTTAACTCGGTATTCAATCAAATCCTTAATGGAAACCAGCTTCAGGTTGAAGCGCTGAGCAACTTTGACAAGGTCTGGCAGACGCGCCATGGTGCCATCATCGTTCAAGATCTCTACCAAAACACCTCCCGGTTTAAATCCCGAAAGACGCGCAAAATCTAGCGCCGCTTCGGTATGTCCGGCCCTTCTTAGCACACCGCCACGTTTTGCTTTCAATGGAAATATATGTCCAGGTTTTCCCAATTCTTCAGGTTTGGTTTCCGGATCAACCAGTGCACGAATAGTTTTAAAACGATCATGCGATGAAATACCAGTGGTGCAACCGTGGCCAATCAAATCAACTGAGACGGTGAAAGGAGTTTCATGCACGGCTGTGTTTTTGCCCACCATTAACTCGAGCTGTAATTCATCACAACGATCTTCAATAAGGGGGGCACAAATTAATCCGCGCCCGTGAATGGCCATAAAATTTACAATCTCCGGGGTGATGCATTCAGCAGCACATACAAAGTCACCTTCATTCTCGCGGTCTTCATCATCTACTACAATAATGACTTTGCCATTCTTAATGTCTTCAATAGCGGATTCAATGCTATCCAATTTTATCGCCTCACTCATGTTGGTATTATTATTCCGTTCGTTAAACAAATCTTTTATCCACTCCGTTCCTATCGGGGTATCACAATTCCTAAAATTGATGACAGTTCTTTTTCCGCTCCTTTTAATTGTTCGTGAATAGTAAAGAAACGGTCAAGGTCTATCTCATCGGTTACACCCTTCATTCCACGAAGGTTATCTTGAATTAATTTTTGTATGAGTCTGAATTTAAATCGCAAGATGTTGGTGTACGCTACTTCATGTATTACTTCCTTTTCGTGTGGGAAATAAATATGAAACTTCTCACCCCAATGTTTGCTGATTTCATATCGGGGCGTGATCAATTCAGCAACGGCTTGCTTTACTTCTGTTGAGCCGTGCTCCATGAAATAATAGGCATCCACCACTTCTCCCCGGTCTGCGCCTTCGCGAAAAGAATTATATAAGCTTCTATATATGTCACTTGAAAACGTTACGTCTTCCAACTCCGATAAAATAAAATCCAACAGCCGCTGATCTTCATGATGTGTCTCCGCATAATTCAACAAGAGCCGTATGGTTTCGCGCTCTTGCATTTGAATAACACGAATGGGATCAGCGGTGCTAACTTCCGCTATTTCTTCCAACATGCCCGGCTCTGGCTTCGGATCCGTGCGCGTTTTTTCCTGCTCTGCCTTCTTGCGTTCGCTGATTACAATTTTGTTCAGCTCCGTTACCAAAACCGATTCGGATATGTTCATCAGGTCTGCCGACTCTCGAATATAAACCGAGCGCTTTATCGCATCAGGAATAAGCGAAATGCTGGTAACAATTTCACGGATCGCTTCTGCTTTCTTTATTGGATCGTTGGATGCATCACGCGAAAGAAGTTCAGCTTTAAAAGAAATAAAATCTTTGGTATTTGACTTCAGATGTTCTTTGAATGCCGTGCTTCCTAATTTCTTGGAATAACTATCGGGATCTTCACCATCGGGCAACAGAACAACACGCACATTCAGGCCACCTTTCAGTATCATGTCTACCCCGCGAAGGGCGGCCTTGATTCCTGCCGCATCGCCATCGAACAACATGGTAATGTTTTCGGTAAACCGGCGGATCAATTTTATTTGCTCTTCCGTGAGTGCCGTTCCTGATGAAGCCACAACATTATCGACACCGGCCTGATGTAACGAGATGACATCGGTGTAGCCTTCCACCAGATAACAAAAGTCTTCACGGCGGATGGCATTCTTTCCCTGAAACATACCATAGAGCACCTGGCTCTTGTGATAGATTTCCGTCTCGGGGGAGTTAATGTATTTCGGTTGGTCTTTTTCTTTGGTGAGAATACGCGCACCAAACGCGATCACTTTTCCCGTAAGGTTATAGACCGGAAAAATTACCCTTCCGCGAAAGCGGTCATAACTTTTGCCGTTTTCTTTTTTTACAATCAAGCCTGCCTTCTCAAGCATTTCTTCGCTGTATCCTTTTTCCAAGGCAGCCTTTGATAATCCGTCCCATTCATTGAGCGCAAAGCCTAATTCAAATTGATGGATGGTGCGATCGGTAAAGCCACGCTCATGAAAATAACTGAGCCCGATACTTTTTCCATCCTCATGATGGAAGAGGAGATCGGCAAAATATTCGCGCGCAAAGTTCATGAGAATGTAGAGGCTCTCCCGGTCGCTCTGTATTTCCTGGCTTAACGGGCTGATGTCTTCCTGAAGGTCAACACCATATTTTTTAGCGAGGTAACGTATGGCATCAACGTAGCTCATACTCTCATGCTCCATCACAAAAGTGAAAGCATCACCGCCTTTGCCACTACTGAAATCTTTGAATATTCCTTTTGACGGAACTACATAAAACGAAGGCGTCTTCTCATTGGTAAAAGGACTGAGTGCGCGGAAATTCTGCCCGGCACGCTTTAAGGTCACAAAATCACTCACCACATCCACTATGTCTAAGCGGTTGCGCACGTCATCTATCGATTCTTTGGAGATCATGAAGCCTCAGTCATTGGCATGTAATCGGGCAAAGATACCGCTTTAAAGCAAAGTGGCCAGAGAGCTGATGGGGAATATGCAGGGCAATGTCGTTACTCAAGCTTCTCTGGAATAGCCTCACCTTGATCCTCTCCAAAAGAGAGGAAAGAAGTGGAGCTTAAGTGAACGACATTGATAGGTAAGGCCAAAATTCTTTAGCCATTCTCCTTCATTATCGCATTAGGCGACCTAAATTGCGACCGTTTTGTTAATTATTAGAACCGGTAACACCAAGGAATGAATTTCGATAAAAAGGATATTATAGACGCACTTTCAACGGTAATAGACCCGGATATTAAAAGGGATCTAGTGAGCCTGAACATGATAAAGTCGGTTGAGGTAGCTGAATCGGGGGTTTCGTTCACCGTTGTCCTCACAACACCAGCCTGTCCCTTAAAAGAAATGATCCGGAAGGATTGCGAAAAAGCCGTGCGCAGGGTGATCGGCAGCACATTTCCATTGACTATCAACATGACGTCATCGGTGACATCGCTACGTGACAATGCGCCAATTTTGCCAGGTGTAAAAAATATTATTGCCATCGCCTCTGGAAAAGGTGGTGTTGGCAAGAGCACCATTACCTCCAACCTTGCTGTTTCTTTGGCGAAAGCCGGGGCAAAAGTTGGGCTGATTGATGCCGATATTTTTGGCCCCTCCATCCCTACCATGTTCAATTGTGAAAATGAACAGCCCTCGGTAAGGCAGGTGAATGGTAAAAACATTATCATCCCCATTGAACAGTATGGGGTAAAACTTCTATCGATTGGATTCTTGTCACCGCCGGATAGTGCTGTGATCTGGCGCGGGCCGATGGCAAGTTCAGCCTTAAAACAATTTTTTAGTGATGCCGATTGGGGCGAACTCGATTACTTGTTGATCGACCTTCCGCCTGGTACCAGCGATATCCATCTCACCATGGTGCAGACGGTTCCTGTTACAGGTGCTGTCATCGTAACGACCCCTCAAAAGGTAGCGCTGGCGGATGCCAACAAAGGATTGGTCATGTTCAAGCAACCACAGATCAACGTACCGGTGTTGGGTGTGGTGGAAAACATGTCCTACTTTACGCCCGAAGAATTGCCCGACAACAAATATTATATCTTTGGAAAAGATGGCGGAAAGAACCTTGCAGCCAAATACGATGTTCCTTTTCTTGGCGAGGTACCGCTGGTGCAGAGCATTCGTGAAAGTGGCGACAACGGCTTGCCTGCAGTATTGAAAGACGACACAACAGCCCTAGCCTTTCAAACCCTGGCCGAATCATTGGCAAGACAAATTGCCATAAGAAATGCTACCTTTGAGAAAACTAAATCAGTTGAATTAAAAGCGTGATGAGCGTATCCGAACAAATATCCGATCTTACCCAACGCATCGAGGCATCCCTTGATAGCATTCGTCCTTACCTGATAGCGGATGGTGGTAATGTAAAAATCACGGAGTTAACAGAAGACAAAGTTTTGAAACTGGAATTCGTTGGCGCCTGTGGAAGTTGCCCCATGTCTACCATGACATTCAAAGCAGGTGTTGAAGAAGCCATCAGAAAATCAGTACCTGAAATTCAATCCATTGTGGTCTCTAACCTTACTTCACTCTAAACTGCATTCACATTGGTTACACTTCTTATCTTTGGTTGAATATACTTTCAAACTATTTGGTCTGAAGCGTGACATTTACCAACCCTCATAACAAACCATTCATAGGAGCGATAAGCGCCCTCATCTTTACCTTTCTTCTATTCTCTCAAGGTGTATTGGCACAAGAACGATGCGGAACAGTATCGTATAACAAACAATTAAAAAGCGAGAAAAATATTCTTGAGACCGAACAGCAATTTGAAGAATGGCTGCGCAACAAAATAGAAAATAGAAAATCAACCTTAGGAACGGCGCGCACAAAAGCTGGACCCTATCAAGTGCCCGTTGTCTTTCACATTATTCATAAAGGCGAACCCTTAGGAACGGGAGTCAACATTACCGATGCCCAAATTGCTTCCCAACTTTCTGTACTGAATAAAGATTTTCAACGCCTGAACACGGATGCATCCTCCACGCCAGCCGAATTTGCTACAATAGTTGGAAGCATGGACATCCAGTTTGTGATGGCAAAAATAAATCCGGAAGGGGCAGCCACAGCTGGAATTGTGCGCATAAAAGGTGCTTTGAACCAATGGGCTATCAATGATAATTACCAACTCAAGGCACAGAGCTATTGGCCAGCAGAAGACTATTTAAACATTTGGGTGACGGATATTTCAGGAGGATACCTGGGGTATGCCCAACTGCCCATATCGGGATTGCCGGGTTTGGAAAATTCACCCAACAACCGAATGACAGATGGTGTCGCCATTGACTACCGTGCCTTTGGTTCTATTGATGATGGTGCTTTTAGTCTTGAGTCGCAATACAACAAAGGAAGAACAGCAACCCATGAAGTGTCTCACTTCTTCGGGCTTCGGCATATCTGGGGCGATGATGAAAACGAAGTTGACAAGTGCACTGGAACCGACTATGTGGATGATACGCCCAACCAATCGATAAGCACCAGTGGATGCCCCGCACACCCGCGTGTGACATGCACTACCAATGACATGTTTCAAAATTTTCAGGACTACACCAATGATGTATGCATGAACCTCTTCACAGAAGGACAGGTAACCCGCATGATGATGGTACTTGAAAACAGTCCGAGGAGAGCCAGCTTGTTAACCTCACCAGCCTTACAAGATCCAGTTCCAATCGCCATTGATGCGGGAATCAAAACGATTGTATCACCTCAACTGATCGCTTGTGATAATCCTATTGTTCCATCGGTCACCATTAAAAATTATGGAACCAATCCTATTAGTTCTGTACAAATACGGTTGCTTATAAATGGTTCGCCCATCGAAACGCTCACCTTCACCACCAACCTATCGCCAGATGCAGAAGCAAATTTTTTATTTTCTCCCGTTACACGATCATCAGGCTCCTATACATTTTCGTTTCAAATTCTTATGACCAATGGTGCAGCCGATGGCAACAGTGACAACAACACAGTATCGGTTGCTACGCTTGTACCCGGGGTAGTACCTACACCTTTCATGGAAGATTTTAATACCACACCGAGCACATGGTCTATCTCTAATCCTGACCAACGGACAACATGGTCTAACAAAACCGCACCACGTGATGTGCCTTCCAACAAAGCCATGTATATGGACTTTTATAATTATGAAGATGCAGAAGGTGAAAATGATATTCTACTCACGCCGGTTTTTGATTTGTCTACAACATTAGGCGCCTACTTTACTTTTGATGTCGCGTACGCTCAGTTTCCGGGCAACTCAGATGGCCTTCGTGTATACATTCTCACCGATTGTAATGGTGATTTGTTTGCGGGCGAAAAGGTATACGACAAATTCGGATCGGTGCTATCAACAACCGCTTCCTCAAGCGCTGCATTTACACCTTCAAACTTTACGCAATGGCGAAGGGAAACTGTATCGCTGGGTAATTTCGTGGGAAAAAATTCCGTGCAAATTGCGTTTGTGGGGGTGAATGATTGGGGCAATAATTTATACCTCGATCATGTAAGCATAGTCACCGATGTGGATGAAGACCTTACGCTGAAAGCCATACTATCACCCAACATCCTCTCTTGTGAAAATGTTACAACACCCTCAATCCTCGTACACAACTCAGGTTCAGTGCCCATCCTCTTTTATAATGTAACGTATTCATTGAATTCCGAAACACCCCAAGTCGTTCCTATAGTAACTAATCTATTGCCGGGACAGAATGAAATTGTAATACTTCCACAACAAACATTAATGGAAGGGGCAACTAATTTTTCATTCGAACTGACCGAACCTAACGGGCTAGTAGACGCTATACCTCTCGACAACAAAAAAAATATCAATGTTGTGTTCAACCCCGCTAGAGCTGTGATCCCACTGCGTGAGAATTTCGACACCACATTTGACAACTGGAGTATTGTCAATCCGGTTGGCGTGAATGTATGGAAGAGCATGGCCACAAATTATAATCAATCCTTACGTTTCGATACATTTGACAACCCTACACTCGGTGACAAAACCTGGCTTATTTCCCCATCGCTTGATTTTTCCAAAACCACAACCGCCAGTATGTTTTTTGATTTGTCACATGCTTTTAAAGATGATGATGATAGCTTGATTGTATTGTCAACAAAAAATTGTGGTATGTCTTTCGAACTCCTTGATATCCTTACGGGAAATACTTTAAACACGGCCGTCTCTCCCACCTTCTGGACACCTTCAACACCAGATGATTGGAGACGTGCCTATGAAAACCTCAATGCCCTTGCGGGTGAACCCGATGTTCGGCTTGCGTTTGTCGCCATCAACGACCAGGGTAATAATGTCTATCTTGATAATATTGAATTTTTTATCTCCGATACACCAGACCCCTATGCAGCCCAGCCACCTTTCCAGGTATATGGCACTGACCCTACTAGTCCCGATGAATTTTATATAACCTTTAATCTTCCGGAACAAAGTACAGTAGGCTATGAAGTAGTCGACATGATGGGTCGTACTTTAGTAAGTGAACAGGTTGGTTATGTACTCAATCAAACTTTTTCGGTGGATGCTGGCAATGTATCCCCGGGCATCTATATTTTACGCATCCGGATCGGCACGAACATCTACGCCTCTAAAATATACTTGAGCACTAAGTAAGATTGAATTGGTATCCATACATGACCTGTACAACCTTCCTTTTATTATCTTTGGTCACTTTAATCCATTATAGATGTCAGTAAAAAAAACAGTAGCCATTCTTTATGGTGGCCGATCGGTTGAACACGGTGTCTCCGTAAATTCTGCACGCAACATTTTTGAATTCCTTGACAGGGAAAAGTATGACCCTTTGCCTATCGGAATCAGCAAGAGTGGCCAATGGTTTTTATCAAGCGGCGTGCATAAAGATATTGAGATGGGCAAAGCTTTGGGATTAATCCTTGATCCGCATCGACCAGGCTTCTTTCTATTGTCGAGTGGTGACCGGCTAAAAGTTGATGTTGTCTTTCCGGTTTTACACGGCACCGATGGTGAAGACGGCAGCATACAAGGCATGATCAAGGCGATGGACATACCGATGGTGGGCACGGGCGTGTTGGGCTCAGCTGTTTCCATCAATAAAATTGTAGCTAAACAATTGATGAAAAATGCTGGTGTGCCGATCAATAAATTTCTCACCTTCAACTACGCCGGCAAAAGCCAAATGTCGTATGCTTCCATAGCGGCAAAACTCGGTGACACCTTTATGCTTAAGGCGGCAAACCTGGGATCATCTGTGGGTGTTTCAAAAGTGAAAAACGAAGACGATTTTATAAAAGCAGTCGAAGATTCTTTTTCATTCGACAATGAAGTACTGGCAGAAGAATTTATCAAAGGACGGGAAATTGAATGCGCCATCTTAGGCAACAATCCACCCGAAGCCTCTTACCCCGGTGAAATCATCATCAGCAATAAGTATGATTTCTATACGTTCGATGCCAAGTATGTGGATGGTGAAGCAGTGAAAATAGAAGTACCTGCCAACATCGACAAACCCATTGCCGAAGAAATACGAAAGGTATCGCTGGATGCCTACACTGCCCTGCATTGCAAAGACTTCGCCCGTGTTGATCTTTTCCTTACAGAAGATGGAAAAATATTTGTGAATGAAATAAACACCATACCCGGCTTCACCAATTCATCCATGTTCCCCATGATGTGGAAAGAACGCGGCGTTACGTTTACGGACTTGATAAATAAACTGTTGGATCTTGCCCTTGAGCGTCACATCGAGGGGAAACGCATTGATCGAGAATTTAAATCTTCCCTGAAATTCTGATTTTAAAAACAGGTTGAATCAACCGGATGACGGCATAAAACGCCTGAGCACTGCCATTTTTTTTGTATTATTGACGTTGGAATTTGCAAACTATGCGGCTTGAATTTAAGAAGTACAACAACAAAACAGTAGGGGGCGTCTTGATCCACCTGGCCATAGCCTTTTCGGTGCTTCTCTTGCTGGCAGTCCTCTACTTTTATGTATACCTGCCTTCTATCACCAATCACAACCAAAGTATTACGGTGCCCAACATAGAAGGGATGACCGTGGATAAACTGGAAGATTTTTTGGAGAAGCGAAATTTACGGTGGGAAGTGAACGATTCGTCTTACGCTGCCGATGCCGCTCCGCTTGAAGTGATAAAACAATTTCCGCATGCCGGCGCAAAAGTAAAGGAGAATAGAAAAATTTACATCTCCATCAATCGCATTAAACCACCTACGGTTCCTCTACCGAAAATAATTGAAGTATCACTCACCAATGCCGATGCTATCTTACGCAGCAACGATTTGAAACGTGGCCAGGTTGAATTGATCTCCGGCCCATGGCTAAACTATGTAAAGGAGGCAAAATTTGAAGGCGCAACCATTGAAGTAGGCACACGCATACCAAAAGGTTCTGTCATTGATTTAGTAGTAATGGATGGTGGCAATACTAAATTCGCCACACCGAGCGTTGTAAACTATTCAATTGAGGATGCAAAGGTTGTGATCTTTGGCGCGAACATAAGCATTGGTGATATACACTTAATGGGCGATACCACAGGGTTGAGCCCAGTGGTTATCAAACAAAAACCTCGCGCTGGCGAGACCATGAAAGTCGGAGACATTATGGATCTGTGGATTGCCAAACCAGGAACACAACCTCCGGCAGATGACGAAGAGGATGACGATAAATAATTATTTTAAAAACATTTCCATTTACACTTCGGCCAGTACTATAGCTGGCATAGGGATTTCTATACTGCTCCTTTTTTCAACTTCACTCGTTTCAGCTCAACTTGAAGAAGGTCCACTATCCCAACAACACCCTCAAGGAAAATCAAAATCTTTTTCACGCACGCAAAGTGATGCGCCTCTTTCGCTTCCCTTCTGGGATGATTTTTCAGGAGTGAACACAAAACTCACGCATGCACCCGATACCTCTCATTGGGTAAATAGTACATCTGTATACATTACTTCAGGAGACGGACTGTATGCACCTTCTGTAAATGTCGGTGTATTCAATGGCCTCGACTCGCTCGGCTCACCGTACAGTCCCAATGAACCCACTACCAACGGGTTCAACGACAAATTGATTTCACGCAAAATTAAAATGAGTGAGGTACCCGTGAACGAACGGAGCACCGTATACCTGAGCTTCTTTTTTGAATGGAAGGGAAATGGCGAAGGACCTGATGCCAATGACTTTTTGCGCGTGGAGTTTCTTAACGATCAAGGATCATGGGTAACTCAGGAAAATATTTATGGCGATGGAAATTTCTATGATTCGGTTTTCTACATGAAATTTTTTCCTGTCACAGGACCACAATTCTATCATGATGATTTTCAATTTAGGCTGCGTGGATACGGACGTCTTTCGGGGCCGTACGACTCCTGGATGGTTGACTATTTTTATTTAAACAAAGGACGTGACGGCTCAAACACCTTGTTTCCCGACCGCGCTGCTGCATCACAGATTTCACCTCTCATGGGAAAATATAGTGGTGTTCCTTACAAGCATTTTCTGGTTGACAGAAAGTTGGATAGTGTGCGGTTTGATGTTATAAACCTGCGCGCGCCCTATTTAATATCCGCCTCCATCACCTATTCCGCTTCTGCCGATTTCATCAACTATACGGGTGAAAATACTCCCGTTAAAAATTCTGTTACCTTGGTTGCTTCGGGAAATTTAGGAAATGGTGGAGAAATTCCTCCAGGATCACGGTACACTGCAAAACTTTCCAACCTCCCTGATATAAATGATGCTGCACAGTTTGATCCCGCTGCTGATTGGGTGGATGTCACGCTAAAAATGAACGTGGTAAGTGGTGATGAAATGGATCCTGCTAGAGGCCCGTTCGCACCCATTGACTTTAGAATGAATGACACCGTGTCCGCAAAATATTTCTTGCGCAATTATTATTCTTATGATGATGGCGTTGCCGAGTACACCGCAGGCCTCACGCAGCCCGGCAACCGCCTCGCCTATCGTTTTGAGATGTTAATTGATACAGCCACCCTGTATGGCGTAGACGTTTACTTTCCCTACACCGGTGGCACAGCCACGCAGACACTGGACTTCCAACTATACAGTGATGATGGTGGTAAGCCTTCTAGTGTGCCGCTACAAAGTTTTCTGGGCCGCACCATTTCAAAGAATGGCGACAATAATTTTATACCTGTAGACTTTGGTGAGCCGATCTTTTTATCAAAACGAGTGTTTTATTTTGGATGGAAAGAACCAACCTCCGGCCGTGTGAAAGTTGGGCTAGACAAAAACAATGACACCAATGAACAAATTTTTGTTTACCTGAATGGCGAGTGGCTCAACAACACCAACGTACACGGCAGCCTGATGATACGTCCTAAATTTGGAAAAGGTACAGGTGTAGTCACCGCCTTGCCTGAAGAGGAAGCTCCGTTCAGCATGTACCCAAACCCAAGTGCAGGAATTTTCTTTTTACCCAGTCACACACAACACGTTGAAGTATGCGATGTGACTTCAAAAAAAATCCACATCACCCAGGATGATGAACAAGAAAGAAAAAAAATCACCATCATAAATCCAATGCCCGGCATCTACATCGTCAGGTGGACGGATAAGGTAGGGATGCACACGCGGAAGTTGCTTGTTAAGTAGTGAGTTTGTCTTAACCGGAACCCTCCAATTTTCCATTCAAAAAGTTTTGCTTCTTATCGTGCGTAGGGTTGTTTATGAAAACACTCAACAACGGCCAATGTTGTGCTAACTCAAGCGAGAGCAAAGAACTATGTCCCAGTGGGGTCTGCCCCACCACGAAACTCAATACTTGCATTCATTAAAAGGGCGACCCCACGCCACCTGAAACTTAACCACGCTACTTGCTCCTCTGCCCAACGTGGGGTCGCTTTGCCAGGCCCCACTATGACATTGAGAGTGGTGAGTCCGATTTAGATTTCCCTAGTCAAACAGCACAAGGCGAAGCGATTTTTCTTTTTTTGTTTTATAAACCGCCAATACATTACTACCTACCTGAAAATAATTTTTGAAATCAAATCTAATTTCTTTGTCTTGTTCATCAATCTCAAAACGATCAATCCTGTTTCGCAATATGCTATCCGATTTTTCATCGGTGACATTGAAAGTTTGTTCCGGTTTCCCACGGAGATAAAAATACTTACTCTCACCGGGACCATCACCAACCTGTCGAATGGCGGTGGTAGCAGCAAATAGCATGAGGCTTAACATCAGATTAGAGCCACCACCAAACGAGCCGATTCCACCTGTAGGATTGTAGTACGTACCGAAGGTTACCGTATGCTCGTCAAATTCGTTTTCTGATACTTGTAAGAAGGGATCACCACCCGCCTTAATCATTTCCGATGGATTCAAATGAAAGAAAGCTTGTGAGCAAAATTGCGATGGCAGGAACGAGTGTATTCATATTACGAATTTATTGCAGCTAATTTTATATACATGTGGCTCTTAGTAAAGATATTTGATTGTGGTCGAATATCAAGTTTCCTTATCAGGTAATTTTTTCACGAGGTAAGCGTAAACAATTCCATACAACCATCCCACACACATTTAACCATTCTACTTGCTTCTCTGCCCAAAGGGGACGGCTTTGGCCAGACCCCACTTCCATGCCTTTTGGTGTTGTGCGTTGTGCGGAGGGTTTGCGACCGAGCTCACCAACAAACACACATGAACCCTGCCTCAGCATGAACTAAAAACTCCTCTCCAAGTCGTTATAAAATCACGTTGCACATCTTCTCTTCTGCGATCATCCATCACGTGCTACACCAAATTAAAATGCTTGTTCATTATGATAGAATGGTCGAGGTCGTAAATTGAGTTACAACTGGGGAAAATTTGCAACAAATTAATTTAAGCAATCTTTTTTACCTGACGTAAATCGCTCGTTCATAACGCTAGAGGCATTGGCATGAATTTTTATAACGTTATCGAATGGAAGAACAACCACAAAATTATTCACAGTATATTGCTTTGAAGGCCAGGCGAATCGGTGAGTGGGTCAAACCTGATCCGAAGGATAACGTGATCTTAAGCATTATTAAAACGATTCTCAAAAGCATCGCCGTTCTTCTGTTGCTTGTGATTTCTCCGGTTTTGTTGATTGGATTTGCTGTCGCTTTTATAGGACTTCTTTAATAGATTTCGATATGAAATTGTTGTATTCACCTGTATTTATTCTTTGTTGTATACTTTTTGTCATGCATCAAGTGGCGCAGAAGGTAATGAAGGTTTCGATACCGCTGGCAGACAGCTACCTTGATAACATCTTGGCAACACCAATCTTACTCACCCTTGTCGTGGTAGAAAGAAGAATTCTATTCAAGCGTGGCACTGATTACATTCTAACCCCCATGGAAGTCATCATGGCTACACTGTTCATTATCCTGGTTAGTGAATTTCTGTTTCCCTTTGTATCTCCGGATTTTACTTTCGACTGGGTGGATATCCTGTGTTATATACTGGGAAGCGTACTGTTTCATATCACTATTAACAGAGGAAATGGTGATTGAGGGGATTATTACGCTGGGTCCATGCCTTTCTGTCTCAGTGGGGTCCACCGGTGCACAAATTAAAAACCTTCCACTCACTTTTTTGGCGACCCCACGTCGTTGGGAATGTGAACCTGTTGAACTTTACTTGTTGATGACTACAATAGCAATACTATGCGCGTAGTGGGTCGGCTTTGCCAGAAATCGCTATGACAGAACTCACGCCGTAAACCGTCATCCAGAGCGGTGGTTTTGCGGGATGGAATGTGCGAGCGAAGGATCCCTTCACTACAACGTGCACGAGTAGAGCCGCGCGATCGTTAAGCGGAACCAGATTCTCAAAACATGTACACGTTCTTTTGCATTTCATAGTCGGGGATTGCCTGCCTGGCCCTTGGCGAACAGGTAGGCAGGCCCCGTCAACATGCATCGCGAAACGCGATACGCTTCCTCACAATGACGTGAACTTCTAAAGATTTATGGTCTCCAGAATAATTGGCTGGGGTGTAAAGGAGAGAATGAAAATGATCAGACAGATCCAGCCTAAAATCTGGCGGCCAGGATCAAGCGGTACTTCTATCTCACTCGGTGGATGGTAAACACCCAGAAACCTGCTGATGAGGAACCCGAACAACATCCATCCTGCATAGCCCTTCAGGTTGGGAAATAACCAGGCAAGGGCGAGTAAAAAAGCAACCATAAGCACAGCATACATAATGGTGTCGCGCTGACGCAGCTTCAATGCCGTCAAGCAAAAATAATAAAAACCGATACCCAGTGGAATAATGTAGAGGTTGTCTTTTAATTCATGGATCTGTATGTAGCCCAAGCCGCAGTACAATAGCAACAACACAAAAAACACTTGTGCGATCATGCGATGTCCTTTGGCGCCAAATAATCCATAGATAACATGGCCGCCATCTAGCTGACCGATAGGCAATAGGTTAATGCTGGTGAAAAGCAAGGAAAGAAATCCTGCAAAGAGAATAGGATAGTGCATCATCTCCCGCGGATTAGGAACGCGCGCAGGATCCGCCACATACGTTGCGAAAAATTTAAACAACAAATTAGTTCCAATGGAAACATCGGGAATGCTTGCCCCTTCGGGAATCTCTACTCCCTTAGCTTTGAACTCCTTAAGATAAAATTCTTTGTTGTAAACGTGATCGGCATAGTCCAATCCAAACTCCTCGTACTCGGGATGAAGGGTAAAAATATGTTCGGGAGGTGGCAGCGTTCTGAATCCGTAGAAAAGGATGAACAGCGCTGCAATAAATCCTGCCAAAGGTCCAGCAAGTCCAATATCAAAATGTTGGATGTTAGAAAATACGCGTCCCTTAATGCGGATCACAGCACCAAATGTTCCCAACGAAAAAGGAATGAATGGCACAGGAATATAATAAGGTAGGGTTACGGCAATTTTATGAAACCGTGCAGTGAAGTAATGGCCAAACTCGTGAACGGTAAGAATGAAAAGAAAAGGCACAGAATACCACAGTCCACTTTGAAAATCGGCCCAGGTATAATCCAAGTTAATAGCGGGCGGCAGCAAACTAAGAAACGATTTTCCTCCCTGCCATTCTACACCCGCTAAGGTTGTTGTGAAAAACGTTGCTACAAATAAAGCAACCTGAATTAAAATTCTTTTCCGCTCCGCTTCCATGCTACTTAAAAATTTCATATACCTCATCAGGGTGATTCACATAGATTGTTCCCAGCCCAACCGCTTTTGCAGCTGCTATATTATTTTCATTATCATCCAGAAAGATTGTTTCTGCTCCTGATAAATTATTTTCTTCCATCACATAGCGATAAATCGCCGGTTCAGGTTTGCGGAGTTTGAGTTGGTATGAATAATATACTTTGTGCGCAAAGGGTTCAAGCGACCGCTCACTAGAAACTTCCGGCAACATCTTATCATGTATACAATCCACATGAATGTCGTTTGTATTACTCAAGATCATTACGCGATAATCTTTTTTTAGTCGAAGTAATAGCTCCAATTTTCCTTTGGGAATGGCGACCAGCATGGCATTCCATGCATCATCAAGTGTTTCATCCGATACATTCGAAGAATTGAATAATTTTTTTATCTCATGCCGGAAGGTAGAAGAATCTATCTCTCCTTTTTCATATTGGTTAAAAGCAGGATTGGATTGGTAAAGCCGTTCAACTTCCTGATGAGGCAAACCAGAAATCGCAGCAAACCCCTTGATGGTTCTGTCAACATCCAAATCGACAATCACACCACCCAAATCGAAAATCAAAACTTTAATATTTTTAAGCAATGGAATTTTCTATAATGTAAGGAACAATACTAGTAAAAATAAATGACGAGGCAGAAACCCCTGACCCCTAAAGGGGAACCATCACTTAGCCAGAAAGAAATATGCTAAAAGATGTGTGGGTCTTGAACTGAGGGTGTGGGGAGTGAGTACCAATTTTGAATAGATGAATAAACCTCAGCAAGATTTGTGTGTACTTACATCAACCATTTCCAGTACACTATTCGTACCTCGTAATTTGTACCTCGTACTTTCATTTCGCTTCCATCGCCTTCTCCCTCGCCTTCGTAGTGGTGTAATATTTCGTGATCATATTGGGAACTTCCCACGCAGGCATGTTTTTGTTTTTCAGGTATCCAAGAAATTGTTCCATCACTCTGCCAAAGTGTGCTTCGTGTCCTTCTTTGTAATAATCAGGGATAATAACTTCCCAGCCTTTTTCCATTTTTTTCAACGTGATGCCGGCATATTTTGCCTGAATAGATTTGAGTTGTTCATTCAATGTATTTTCAAAATCACTTCCTCCATTAATTGGCTCGATGTACAACGCAGGTTTGTATCCTTGCTCCACGCCTTGTTTAATAATGAGATTGGCCTTTGTTCCGCGCATAATGGAGTAATGCGTATCGCCCGTACCTTCAGGTGCTTTGTATGCCCATATCACCGACACTTTTGCGTTTACACCTTTTACAGCATAATTAATCTCACCATTAGAATAAACACGCAACGTGTCATTCACAATGTCTTGGCTCATGTAATCGGGGAAAGCGCCCAGTTTCGTTATGGCTTTAAATTCATCTAACGTCATGTCCGTAGTCCAGCGTTTGGCCGAACTAATAGCAACATCTTCCGGAGCCAATGTTTGATCGGGGAAACATTCCCATTGCACCAGGTCAACCAAATGTGTGGTTACGTCAACAATGCCTTCTCCTTGTTGCGGCACATCCATAAACCATGCTGGACGCGTCAATACATTTCCCGAAACATATTTATAAAAATGATGAATACTCTCTTTTGTAACAGCAGGATTTTCTGGTGTTCCTTTTTCTAAAACACCAAACACATCGGGCAGCAACGAAAATTCCCGTTGAAGCAAAGTCGTAATTTCAAAACGCTCTGTCATGATATCATACAGCAATAAATCTTTTTGTTTCGCGGTTTCAAATGCACTTTTCAATAATTCAAAATCTCCCGCGTTGATCACCATAGGTTTATCAGCCAATACATTATAATCGGCTTGCAAAGACTTCGCTATGTATTCGGTTTTCTTTTTATTGTTTCCCGACAACACGACAACATTACCTGATTTTTCAGCTAAAAATTTATCCCAGAAATCCGCACCGGTATACACGACTTCATTCCAATGGGTTGGATTTTCTTCACGTGTATTAAATCCTTTAATGCGATCCAGATGAAGCTGCACATCAGCACCGCCGGGCGCATACACATGCACGGTTGAGTCAACACCATCATACATCGATTTCTGCACGAGTGCTGCATGAAAATGTCCGGGGTCTACGGTTACGAGTTTAATCATGTCACGATCTGTTTTTTGATCTGTGGGAGAATTCTGACAAGTCATAAAAAACGACATCAGCAAAATTGAAATAATAATTCTTTTCATAGTCAGCAAATATAATAATAGATGACAACTGCCATCGTATGGATGGCCGTTATTAAAAAGTATAATTTAATTGAAGATTAAATCACATAAGGCCAACGCTGTGGGCGCGACAACATACTGTTGGCTTCGTCATCGTTGATGAAGTGCTCATGCAAAGGATCCCAATATACTTTACGGTCAAGTTTCATAACGATGTGATGTATCAAACACGTGGAGCATGCCCGATGGCCTACCTCTACAGGAGCAATGGGTGGCTTTCTGCTTTTTATAGACTCGAGCCAGTTGCCATGATGGTCATCACTTTTGTAGAGATGAATTTCATCAGGACCAATGACGGACTTAATAATTTTAGGATCGCTTGCTGTTAAAGGTTCTACGTCACCTGGTTTTATCGGATCACTTGATGTAGCGCGATAATTTCCACGTGTAACAAAAATCCATCCTTTCGTCCCTTCGAATTTTATGCCGTTCGGAATTTCATTAGAGATAACCATCTTCACACCGTTTGCATACAAGGCTTCGGTTTTAAAAATACCATGTACATTCCACAAACCTGATTTCGGAAATTCTGCTTTTCCCCACACCTCAACAGGGCCACTATGTTCCATATCCATGCCCCAATGGGCTGAGTCAACATGGTGCGCACCCCAGCCGGTAATCATACCCGCACCAAACTGTTCGCAGCGCAACCAACCGGGTCGGTTATAATCATTTTGTGGGTGAACCCTTTTCTCGGTATAATAAACATTGGGAGTTGATCCCAGCCACATTTCGTAATTAAGGTTTTTCGGAATCGGCATCTCTACCTCTTCTTCTCCAGACGGATCACCAGGCAAGCCCACATATACTGTTTTCAAATCACCAATG
This sequence comes from Cytophagales bacterium, assembly GCA_038218385.1. Taxonomy (GTDB): domain Bacteria; phylum Bacteroidota; class Bacteroidia; order Cytophagales; family Cyclobacteriaceae; genus JBBRKB01. The sequence continues at coordinate 20,220 of JBBRKB010000006.1, forward strand.
CGACCGTTGCGCACCAATTCGGCAGCGTATCGAAATTGAGGTGACGATCGTTGCTGGCTTCCAATTTGAAGTATGCGGCCCGTACGATGAACAGCATCGCTAAGCGTTCGTCCTTCACGAATCGTAAGGGAAGCCGGTTTTTGTAAGTACACATCTTTGCCGGCTTCAACAGCATGTACACCAATAATGGAATGCCAATGATCGGGTGTGCTTACGGTAACGGCATCAATATCTTTATTCTCCAACAGCTCACGATAGTTATTGTAAACTTTAACACCATCATACGGCTTGCCTGTTTTCTTTGCATAGTAACCATTCACCAATGTCTTGGCGTCATTGGCGCGTTTGGAATCCAGGTCACATACTGCCGTGATCCTGGCCGAATCAAATTTCCACACACCTGGCATATCATGATCGCGCGAAATTCTTCCGGTACCAATGGAACCAATATTTATTTTATTACTGGGAGCATCTTTGCCCAACACAAAAGCAGGAACAATGGTAGGGAAACCAGCGAAGGCAATGGTAGATGCAACAGTGGTCTTTACGGAGGATTCAATAAATTTTCTTCTTGATAATCCAGACTTTTTTTCTTTCGTCATGACAGGGTTACGTTAAGTATGATACACATGCAACATTTGTTTTGCAGTTGCATAAAGCACAAAGCCGCTACACGTGCATAATGCAATATGCCATAATTTAAAGTTTATAAAATTCTCAGACACGTAAATTTTCAAGCATTTGTGATAATCGGTAAATGGAAATAATAATCCAGCGCACGAGCGTGAACCTACAGGAGAAGATGAAGCCGGTTTCAATCACCTGATCCTGCAATAGGGATTCATTGTTGCACGCGTATGGTATGGCAGGGAATAAAAAACCACCACCCCAAGTGTTTTAAAACCTGATAGCCTTAATCGCTTCATGTTTTCTCATCTTTATTCGAAAAATGACCCGTTTTGAAATTGATCCTCCTCAGAGGTTAAGAATCAACCTATAAGTTTTATCTTTAGTCTGCAATTATTTCTTCAGTCCACCTTTAACATCTTTGAGTTTGGGAAATTGAGGAAATAGCGAGCCCATTTCAACATACACGCTATGGCCATATAAATGAATTGGATAGCCAATTTAACCCATCTGGGCGTACCTCCCACATTAACAGGAGACATACGTTGGAGGATTGTATTCTCAAATGTTGTATTCATTTGTTTACCTGTGGTGTATCTCATCTTTATGGGGCTAGACTACAAGTCATACATGCGTCCGTTCTACGAACTCAATTTCGATCAAACAGTAGTTCCCATTATTATAGCCGTTTGCTTTCTAGGGCTGTGGCTAAATAAGGTAGGGTTCACTACTATCAGCAGGATAATTTTTATAATCTCATGGCCTGTATTACTCCATATTTTACCCATCAAACTGCTGCACACACCAGGTGATTACTACCTGGTCTTTCCCCTTGGCATTATATTCCACGCCTTGCTAACACAACTCATGTTTTCCTATCGGGATGAGAAACTTTTCTTCTTCCTTTTTATGGGTGCTAATTTTTTGCTCATGTTAGCGTCACCCTCTATACTCATCTATTATGATACATCTCCCCACACTTCATATGCGATATCCGCTGGCATATTCTACTTGTATGATATAATATTATATTGGTTGCTGTTTGGGTTGCTTACTTTTTACATTTTGGTTGTGATGGAGAAAAACATTACTGAAATGACGAATTCCAAATCGTTGATTGAACAGCAGAAAGAAGAACTCAATACCTTTAATCAGCAGCTGGAAAAACTGGTACATGAAAGGACACGTGCACTTGAAGAGCAAAACGAGAAATTAAAAAGCTACGCCTATTATAATGCACATTTACTACGTGGGCCGTTCTGCCGCATACAAGGTCTTGTGCAACTGGAAAACATTATGCCGACTTCAGAAAGTGAAAAGGAGGAAATAAGAAAAAAACTCAATGACAGTATCACTGAACTTGATAAGCGCATCAAAGAAATTCAACTCATAGTAGAAACTATAGACCCCAAAGATGTGGATTAGGTTTATGCGCCTACAGCTCGCTAATGGTAGATCGGAATGGTCTGCCGTTTAGCAGTTACGTTGTAAATATATTAAGATAAATATCACACTTAGGTATGCCCAGAAAAAAGAAAACAGGATATGAACTGCTGTTTCAAAGGATTTCCCTCTCCAGTTTGCTGAAGAATAACCGAAGAACTGAACATACAAACGTACACTCCAGAATACTCCAAGCCCTAAAGAAACTCGCTTACCCAATGTTGTCTTGACAAGTTCAGTGGATGACGTTATGCACAAAATTCCTATAAGAAGCAGCGTAAATGCAATGAAGAACGTGTGAACGTACATCATTTCTCTATTCATAGCGCTCAATAAATTCAGTTCCTGCTTCCACTTAAAGCGCCTCGGGAAAATGGAATGAACAAAGCCAAGTAAAATCAAACAAAAGCCTATAATTTTAAGATGTAGTTCCACGCTTAACGGCTACAGTTGAAGATTGACATAAAGGGTGTAAACTTGGTTTCTCTAAATGACGAAAACCCTGCTCGCTTAAACGCATTTCTCCACACAGTCTCGGAGAAAAAGTGAGTGAAGCCCACTGAAAAAGCCAAAAAATTCTGAAAGTCGCGCAAATGTTCGACCATAATTACCTGTCCATCTGGTTTACACAACCGATGGCATTCCTTTAAGAATTGAACTTTCTCATCGTGTGATCTTATTTCGTGTATCGCGGACAGCAAGAACTCAATGTCTGCAGTATTATCATTAATGGGGATCGAATGGGATTCAATTTGTTCCGTGTTCGGATAATGGAAACTGACTTTGCGTGCTCTTATAATTGCAGGCTCCGTATGCCGCTTCGCATTGTAAAAGGCGAACACTCTTAATTCAGATTCAGGAAATTTATTT